>CAYSIO010000006.1:0-17515 GCA_964431115.1 uncultured Vampirovibrio sp. | reverse complement strand
GAGGCTGGAGCAGTTTTGCGATTGGACAAAGTCCAAGAAGCAAAATGCGGAATTGCCGTTTAACGCGAGCGACTCAAGACAGCCTCGTCGTTCCCGCCATTATTAAAACACTTCTTAAGAAGTGTTTTTTTGTTAGTTAAATCAATACTTTCAGACGGTTAGATAGTTGATTTTTTAAGTTCATTGTATTTTAATGTCCGTTTTGGTCGGACGGATAAAGTGGTTTTTTTAAGCAAATAGGCTTGGTGTTTGAGTTTTGGGGGTAGGAAATAACCAATCTATCTGTCCCGAAAACGGACGAAATTACTCACTAGATGGTCAGACAGATAGAATGGTTTTTTTAAGCAAGCCGAAATTTTAAAGATTTTATTGGCTTAAACCCCATTTTTAGGGCAGGACACTTAATATGGTTATTTTACGCAAAATGTCCGATTTGGGAATTTTGAAAAGATTATTTTTAATGTCTTACATTGTCAGGTAGTTTTCGAATTTCCTTTAATAAATTCTCTGTTGCTTTTAAACAATTAGGGAAATGGTTTAAAATAGTATCTTTGCTACTACAATTTCCAAGCATTAGCAAAGTATAACATTCAGCAAACATTTCTTGTTCATCAAATGTACAATAATTGTAATAACCATCATTACCTTGTGAATTACCATTTTCTCCTTTAGTAAAACTTTGATTTCCTTTTGCTCTATAATTACTTATCTCTTGTTCAAAAATTCGACTAAAATCACTATTTGAAGTTCTCGGAGCATTACTATTATTTTTATAATTAAAATCAATAGCATGACCAAGCTCATGAATACAGGTTCCTACATTTGATGCATTAAATATTATTTCGTCAATATAAGGGGTATAAACTCCAACAGCATTTAATGATTGAAGCTTGAATTCATTTCCAGAATGTGCAGTAATATTACTAGCTTCAATCGCTAAATCTTCTAGTGTTTCTGGTGGAAAAGTTTGTATCATTCCCCACATTTTAGCACGATCAATTGTACTCATTTTTTGAAAAATATTTCTTAAATCTAATGTCCTTTCAATTCCTGTCGTTTTATTTTTTATAATAATTGGTTCGTATAACATTCCAAATTGGATATCATATATATTATCACTTTTATAAAAATCATTATTTATTTGAGCATTTTCAATATCTAGATTTGGTTTAAAATCCAATTCAGCGAAATTATCAAATGCTTTTAGTCTTATCATTGTTATATATCGATCTTTTTCCTTCTTACTTAAATTAGAATTCCTAAAATCAGACTCGAAACAGTTTCTTCCCGTAAAAACTTCATAAACATCAGCAAAAGAATCATAATTTTTCACGCCATTTTTCCACATTTCATTAAATTCTTTTCTTATTCCTGTATATCCTAAGAAAGAATTTAAATCTTCAATTTGATTCTTAACATTCATTCTTTGTGAGAATTTTTCATTTAGCTGTTTTTGGTAATTTTCGTTTTCTGTGTATCTATAAATATCATCGATAAGTACTTGTCCTGTTAGCTTGTGATATTCTTCCATAACATAAAGGATATTATCAGAAGTGATTTTTTCTAAATTTTGAGGTAAGCTATTTCTAATACTTTTAAAACCTAAAAAATTAGTATTAGTTAAATCTTTTACAATTTCAGAGGCTAACTGTTTTGCCTGTTCTATTTCTTTATAGTCTTTGTTATAAATTTCAGTTTCATTATTACAATCATAACACCTTTCTCTAATAATATTACCAGAATTATCATAAGATAATGTAGTCACAATATTAGTTTTTCTATCTGTAATAGATTTTTCAATACCCGTTTTATGACAATTTATCTTTATTATTTTGGCACTATTCTCAATATAAACGTATCTTGGTTTTCCATTTGGAGCTTCTAGTATTATTTTTGTACCATCAGTTGTTTTTAGCTCTGTATATTCTTCAAACTCAACTTTAATATTAGTATCGACTTCTTCTTTTATCACGTTTTCGATGAAGTTTTTTCTATAATTAATTTTGTTTATTTCTTCTTGTTCTTCTTTTGTAGTTGTCCTTTCAAACTGTATACCTAAATTAGAATTAATATCAAACCCATATCTAAAAAGATTAGAATTTACAGTGTTATATCCTGTTTTTGTGGCATCAATTGCTAGTTGTGCAAATTCTTTAGGAAGCTTGCCTGTGTCTATATCTTTTTGAATCAATTCAATAATAGCAGAATCTGACAAAACCGAATTGCCGGATTTGCTACGATAAAAATCTATCATTTGTTGCGTTATCTTTATATCTGCCATACCACTTTACCTATTTAGACACAATACTGCCTACTATATATATCGGTATATTTTTGAAAATCTTTAATAAATTTAGCTAAATCTTTACAATTATTAATAAAACTTTGTCCTAATTTGGACGGAGAATGTTGAATTTTAACTTTGTATTTTTGTTTTATATAATCAAAATTTATCAATATAGTCTAAAACGCAGCTATTTCTTAAAATTGTCCTGATTAGCACTCTTGAAATCAGCGATTAAATGAGTTATTATAGATGTGTAAAACAAAGACAAAATGTCTTTTTAAAAAATATAAAATTTTTAATTAGACAATAAACACGATAGCGGGTTCGGATTTCCTCGTTCCGATATCAAACTAACTGTTAATATTGGTCAAACCGACTGTTAATATACACGAGCAGAGGCTGAAGCAGTTTTGCGATTGGACAAAGTCCAAGAAGCAAAATGCGGAATTGCCGTTTAACGCGAGCGACTCAAGACAGCCTCGTCGTTCCCGCCATTAAAAAAGAGTCCGCTAGGACTCTTTTTTGTTTGTTTTTATATTGTCAGGCATTGACTGACCTACAAGCTACTCATTTACATTAGTTAAACTTTACAAATCATAAATACTAAAAAATAAAAATTATATCGTTGTCATTAGCGATGTTATCAATTGCCTCATTGAGCTTCTCTTGAAGGAATTTCATAGATTTATCAAGTTCATAGATCCCTGCATTTTTATTAAATTCATTATCATATTCAGTAAAAGTTTTGAAAGAATATTTTTCAGGTTCATAAGTATTATCAGGATTTGAATATAATTTTACAATTTGAGCTTCTATTTCACCTGGGAAATCCGGAATCGGGATATCATTTATTTGATACTTGGTGATACTTTCTGCTCCCGAACCATTTATTCCGATTTTTTTAATAAAATTATTACTTCTATATAAATCTAATATTAAATGAATAAAAATACTTTTTTGCTGATCTTTTCCGTTATAAAAAATCAAGTTATCAATATTCGTTATATAATTTTTCATTTCATCAAAGACAATAAAACTTCTTCCCAGATGACCGCGAGCAGAAAAAACGATGTCTCCTTTATTTAATATTGATAAATTATTTTTATTTCCTAAATACTGTATATCTAAGATTCTGCCTTCAGTTGATAGATTTTGAGATAATACGAGTTTGTAAAAATTGTCAAATTCTTTTGTCGTATATATGCTTTTCCCAATACTTGAGATTTGAAGATTTTGACCGCGTTTAACTTTGTAGCCATAATCATAAATATTAGAATAACCATTTTTATAGTTCGTTATAAGAAAAAGGAATTCTTTGTATTCCTTAGTGAACCTGTTTGAATCCATCCTGTCGAGATTTAATATGTCTTGATAAGTTGGATATGAATATTGAAAAATATTATCTTTTTGATTGTTTTTCAGCTCATATAAAATATTGTTTAGAGCAAGTGCATGTTTTTTTCTTATTTCAATTTCTTTTGAAATAATAGCTTTCATTAATAATTCAATATATTGTATTGTTTTTTCGCTATTTTTATTGGGCATAGGAATTAAACAATCCAGAAATTTTGTTTTCCCATGTTTAATTGTAGAGCCTCTGGGAACTAAAAAATCGATTTGTTGTCTAAATATTTCACTTTTTATAAATGCGAGTAAATAATATTTATTTTTAATTACCGGTAGTTTATATATTCCACCGCAGAGCATCGTATTTGGATAATCTTTTTCTAAAATAGCAATTTCTCCGACGTTACAATCTTTTGATATTAGTAAATCACCTTTTTTGAGCTCGTATTCAATATATGCATTTGGAACAATATCTAGTACTGATTCATTATTTATATCCAGTAAATATGTTTCTGCTTGTAAAGCTTTTGTTTTTATAAATTTATACGGTGAATTTTCAATATAAGCATCACTGCCAACTTCATAACCTAAATCTTTTCTTTTCAATTCTCTGTGTAAAAATTTTGAAACGGGAATGGTATTAGAATTTTTTATACAAAAAGTTTTATATTGTGTAGCAGAAAGGGAATAGTCTTTGGATGCTATTTCATTGTAAGTTGTATGTTGTGGAATATCTATATATTGTTTTGCCATGTTTTTTTACCTATAAATACAACTTTTTTAAAGTATCTTCTTGCATATTGCACCATTGCCTAAATTCTGCAACGGTTTCTGTGAATTCTTCGTCTAACATTACAGAGCCGTCAGAATTAATTTCCTTTTCAAAAGTTTCTAAATTTATTTTATATTGAGTTTCAAAGCATTTTACTTTGTTTTTTGTTTTGACTTCATATCCGACTTTTTTTATCTCTCTGGAAAAAACTTGATAATTATTTTTAATTAAATTTTTAAGTTCTTCTTTTTCAGGTTTATACGCAAAAATTATTGTTGGAGAGACTCCTGCTTCAGCAAATATATTTGGTGGTAAGTCAACTATTGCAACTATTCGCATGTTTTCACACAACCATTTTCTTGCTTCTTTATGCGCATCTATTGAAGCAATCGAATTTGATAATACAATCGCCATTCTACCGTTTTCTTTTAGCACTCTTACTGCATTTTCCAGAAAGATAATACCTAAATCAATCTTATTCTGTTTATATCTATTCCATAGTTCATAACATTCCGCAATCTGTCTGTCAGGACCTGTAGGAACCCAAGACCGAGCTTCTCCAAAAGGTGGATTTGTCAGGACGATATCAAATTTTTTCAAAACTTTGCCATCTACTCTATTATCCCAATTCCCATTGTAGTTATGTTCTTGTTTTTCTGTTCTTGGTGTTAATTTAATTATATTTCCCTTATCATCAAATTTTGAACAAATAGAACCCAGACCATCGCTAACGGCTTCTATTGTTGCGTTTCCGTCTCCATTAAGTAACATGTTCAATGTCGCGAGTTTTACCATATCCTTGTCGATATCTATGCCATAAAAATTATTGTCATCCAGTTTACCCTTAGATTTTACATAAGATACGGATAGAAAATCTGCTATACCAAGTGTCGGATCAATTATGCTTTCATTATGTTTGGGGTTAACCATATCAACAATAAAATCAATAATTTGTAGTGGAGTTACAAACTGTGCGTTTTCTATTTTGCTAAATTTTGAAGCAAATTTATAAAAAACCAGTTGATATAGGTTATTTCTTTCAGAATTTGTAAAACTATAGTTTTGAAATTGTCTGACAATTTCTATTACTAATTTAACTTGGCTTTCATTCTTTGAGTCAAAGTAATTTTCATTTAATATTTTTTGATATGATGTCTTTGCATTTTTGCGGATTTCTTCAATTCTTCCTAAAAAATCTTGCACACTGTCATCTGAAAGATTTTTGTAATTTTGTTCGTCAGGATTGATATAATATTTTAAATCCATAAAATTTTTCTTTTCATCATATATTTTTAATGCAAGAAGCTGTATTAAAATGTTATATCCCTTTTGGTTTACAAGACTGCACTTATCCATAGTATGCAAAATACAATATAAAGCATCGTTTAATCTTTTAGAATCAGTTTTAGAAATAATGGAGAGATCTGAAAGTTGCCTTTTAGAATAATCAATAACTCCTTCTGTTTTATCTCCATAATGAATCATCTGCTCAAAAGACAATAAATTGCAATAAGGGTCCGGAATATCAAATGTGATTTCGGTTTTCCCTTTGTTTTCGATGTTAAATTCATCGCTCAATCTGAAATATTTTTTGCCATTAGATTTAAATAAATACAAGCGCTCTTCATCATATAAAATTCCAAAAACCGTATCTTTGGTAGACTCATTCATATATGATTTTAATTGGCTATTAAATACGCCTTTAACATCTTTGCTACCCTCTTTTTTAAACTCAATTCCACATAATAAATGTTCTTTTAACCAATTTAATTCATCCCATTTAGAATCATCTTTTTTTGAATGTAGAGCTTGATAATGAGTAAACCAATCTTTACTATCAAATATTGCGCCGTCTAATTTAATTTGAGCAGAATTTTTATTTCCTTTCGGGAATTGTATTTCTACACCGATATAGTCTTTGGAACACAAGCCGGATTCTACAAAGCTGTATAAAAACTGCCATTTGTAGTATTGCTCGTTATGTCCCCCGTTCTTTTTATATAAATTTATTTCTTTTTTATTTAAAGCTAAATGGACCGGCAAAAAGCACTCTATTTCTTTTGTATTTTTATTCTTTTCATTAAAGCTTTCTTTAAACTTGCTAAACCCCATACTTCACCTCGTTTTACAAAAATTATATAAAAATATGCGATAAAGCAAATCCTCTAAATGATTTAATATTACTAGCTTTGAAGTCTCTTTTTGCAAGCAAAAATCCCGATAAGAGCTTTTTATTATGTTCATCTCTTCTTTAGATTTTAAATTGATGTAACAAATTAAATGCTTACGGTTCTTTGTAAAAACTGGGGAACGTAATAAATCTTTATAATTTGTTTCTTTATAATGATGTTTTGATTATAATTGCTTTAAATAAGCTAACTAATCACGTAAGGGGTGTGTATGAAAGTTCTAGCAGTATTGAGTCAAAAAGTGCTACCGTCCGGTAAAGCTTTAGGCAGAAGCCTGAAACAACCTGTTTCTTTTGTTTTAAAAGAGACACAAAAACCTATGATTGCAAATCTTAAAGGTTATTATCCCTCAGCAGAGGCAAAACTCAATGATATCTTGCTTGATAGGCTTGAACAAAAAAGACCGACATCAGTTGTTGAACATAATATAGCTGAGTTTAACAGATTACCTGAATCAATAAAAGATTCTATTAAGCCAGGTGATATATACAGAGACGGACATATTAGTCAAACTAAGATGAATCAAGTGTGGGAGGCTGCTAAGGAAGCGCGCAGACCCGGAGTATACGGAAGACCGCCGGTGTTTAGAGGTGAAGAATTCCCGGAAGCTTCAGCTGTGACGGAAACGTACCCTCAAAGTCTTGCAGATACTAACCTTCCAGAGCTTAATATAGATCTTGCTGTTGGTGAAATTGATGCTCTTGCAGATAGTGTTCTTGAAACTGCAACCAATGTTGCAGATTCGGAAATTTCTGTATTAGCAGAAAATGTACTAGAGTATAATGAAGAAAATGCGGAATTGTTAAATAGTATTATAGATATTTTAAGTTAATAAATCATGAGAATATATCCCTCCAACAATCGAAACATTAATTACATAAATTATAAAGGTGGGTTGAGTAAAGCAATTAAGTCTGAAATTTCCGGAACCGATTGCTTTAAGGTGCAAGATTTTTTGAAAAAAGAGAAGAATATAAATGCTGATTTTGCAAATAATAAACTAATCGCTTGGGCTGCAAGTAATATTATAAAACTCCTTGAGGGATTGAAAAACGATACAAAATTCAAAATAGAGTTTCCTACTGATATAATTGTGGCGGACTTAAACGACTATAATGTAGATAATAACGGATTGATTTATGGTTTTGCGAATTTTTTTCCTTGTCGATTTTGTAATAAAAACAATAATATAGTGCCCGGCATGAGTATTATTTTTAATAAGGATTTTCCTTGGGAAAAAATCGATGAAATGAGTGACTATGATTTTTCAAAGGGGCATACTGTAACTGATCATTTTTTGGAGTCTTTTATTCATGAATTTGCGCATATTATTCATGAAGGGAATATGCTGAATAGGTATTCAGCAGAAGACGTGTATAAAAAGTTAGAGTTATTAACAAGTGATTTAATTGTGCAAAAATTTAAAAAAGAATATGGTGCAGAGATTGAAAAAAGCCTTTGTAAGTATGCTAAGGAGTCACCTTTAGATTTAGTTGCTTGTGATTTAAGTTCAAAATTTCTTAAAAATTTGGATATGAACAATATTAGATTAAGAAAAAATCCTTTTAAAGAATATCCTTATTCAAATAATTTTTTCAATATCTTTTTAGGCAAAAAAGATAATGTGGGTTTGATTACAAGACAAATTTTTAACGGAAAAACAAATTTCCTTGAAAAAATGTTACAGACATAAATATATTAAATGGAATATATAAAATGAAAATTACAAAGAATTTACTATTGAATAAAATGTTAAAAATGCAGATTTGCAATAAAGCTGCTAAAAATGTAGCGCTTGGAATAAGCGCCGTTGTAGTAACTAAGCCTATAGTGTCCAATCTAAAATCAAGTGATTCTTTTGAAAAAGTACCAATGTCGGAGTTGGCTTCTATAGAAGAAAGTTTGCCTGAAATAAATTTAGACGAGAAGGTTGATATATTAAAGTTAGTTACAAACGGAGAAATTGATGCTGAAGGTATAGAAGAATTACTGCCTCAACTGGATATAGGCGTGGGTGAGGTTGTTTATGGCAGTTCATTTTTATTAAAAATGGGAGAACCTATTAAAGATCTTAAAAACGGTGAAACCGAAAAGGGGATTATAAAAGCTGTCGTAAGGGGTGTTGATACTTTACTTTTGCCGGTTAAATGCGGTTGGGCAGGCGTTAAAGCTGTTAAAGGTGCCGTACTTTCGCTTAAAGGGATTGAAAGCGAGAAAGCAGGTATTATAGGAGGTTTTAAAGACGGATTAAAAGGTTGGGGCAGAAACAGAAAAATTATTGAAAGATCAATAATCGAAGAAGGATATAAATACACGGAACCTGAAGTTGAATATAGGAAGTATGCTTTGAAAAAAAAGAACCTTGTCAGCATGTGGCAAGAAAAACTCGCTGAACGAAGCAAAGGCAGTTCTGAAAAATTACAAGCTTGGATAGATGGAAATATTAATGAACATTCACGTTCGAACGATTACTTTGCGACAATTATCAGAGCTGAGCGAAGAAGAGCAAAATTTTATAAAAATCAAATTAATAATATATGTTTTGATAAAGAAATTGATACAGAGACTATTAAAGAAGATTTAGCCTTACTGCAAAAAGAAAAATTTGATTTAAAAAAATATTACGCTCAATATAAACAAAAATTTAATGCTGCTTTTGAAAAATTAAAAAATGATGATGGTGCAATTAAAAAGATTAAAACTTTAAAAAAGGCTTTGGGAGCGCTTTATGTTGCCAAGCAAGAAGTAATTGACGCAGAAATCAGTAAAGTAAATAATCTTTTGAAAATATATAATATTTTTAAACATAATCATGACAGACAGGGTTTAAGCAGAATTGCCGGTTATGATGATATTAAACAATTATTGGACAAAAAATACTTAACTCCTTTAAAACAAAAAATACAAGGCAAAAATGTTGCAATGCCGAATATGTTATTACTGTATGGTCATAAAGGTTGTGGTAAAACGCTTTTTGCAAATTCAATCGAGCAGGAAACTAAATCTAAAATAATAAGAATAGAAACAAATATGGATTCGGAAGAAGATGTTGAAAACCTAAAATCTGCAATACAAGCAGCTAAAAAAAATTATAACGAAAATAAAACCTCATCGACGATTATAAGAATAGAAGAGGTGGATGCATTTTTGAACAATGTTGCATTATCAGAAGACATTTTATCCGAAATAAACGGTTTGTCCGATTACAATACAATTATAATTGCAACAACTAACCATCCTAGAGAAATTAACAAACAATTCATACCTAAAAAAGGGTTTATGGAAATATTAATTCCACCTGCTAACAAAAAAAATATTCAGGAGATTTTAAAATATTATACGACGGAATTTTCAGATGATTCTGTTAATTTTGAAGCGTTGACTAATCATATTTTAGATATGGCAAATGGAGGTGCATATAGTAATGCAAGATTAATAAAATCTCTTGAGAAAGGTATAAAAGAACTTTTTATTATGAATGGCAAGTTGACTCAACAAGATTATGTTGAAATTATAAATAAAATTCATCCTGATATAAAAAATAAAGATTTAAAGTATTACCAAACGAAAGGCAAATAAATGCAAATTTCACCATTAACAACAAAGACAAACAGTAATTATATTGTAGCAAATATTGCAAAGCAAACTCGAGTGCTTGATAAAACCGTAGCTTTCAATGCAAAAGATAAAAATACAAATAAAAATGGAGACCAAAATAAAACTTTTTGGAAGTATATGGCGTATTTAGTTGTTGCAGCTGCATTAATTACCGGAGGAATTATTGAGATTAAGGGTAACAGAAAACACAAATTAGACATGGATGAAGCACAGAGAGCCAAAGAAGAACTTGAAAAGATTAATCAACAATTACGAGAACAGCTTGACCAATCTTTAAAAGAGATTAAAGAATGGCAAAATAAATTAAACCAGAGCTTATTAAAGCAAGAAAAGAAAAATAATATAAAGGAAGAGGTTGAAAATATCGTTACAAAAACAACGGAACAAATTGGTGAAAAGCAAGTTCCGATTCCACAAGCTCTTCCAGAGACAAAGATTATAACTCAAGATGATATTTTGGAACTAAAACGGCTTCAGGAAGAAGTGAACAGGGTCCAAGAAGAATTACTTGCAGATCAGGGGTTGTTACAAAAAATAGAGATTATGAAAGAAGTATCCGGCGTGAATAGAGGAAAAGGTTTTGGGAAAATTGTCGGCTATGAGGCAGAAAAAAGCCTGCTTAGAGAAAAATTATTAAAACCGATTGAACAAAATGATGTCGAAAACATTCCGAATCTAATAATTTTGTACGGTCCAAAAGGTACCGGAAAAACTCAATTTTCCCTTTCTGTGGCAGATGAGGCGTCTTGTAATATTGCAGAATTTATTACATCTCTTGATGAGAGTACGGATATAGAACTCTTAAAAGAACTTGCAGAGAAAGCAAAAGAAGATTTTGCGAAGAACGGAAAACGAACTTTTATATTCATGGATGAAGCAGAATCTTTTCTTAGTACCGAATCAAAAGAAGCTAAACAAATAATAGAAAATTTGGCGCGAGATTATAATTCAACAATTATAGCTACAACAAATTATCCGCAATCTATTAATCGTGACATAATGCAGGCGGAGAAGGTTGAAAAAATATATTTATCGCCAATCACATTTGAAGAATTGCCTATGATTATTGAATATTATACGCATCAATTTTCAAAAGAACCTCTAAATTATGAAGAAATTGCAAAAATAATAATAAATAATTCAGGAGATGACAGGTATAGTAATGCTCATATTATTCAAATAATACAATCTAAAATTCACAATGTGATGGATTTACCAAAAAAAAGTTCAATAATAAATTTATTGCAGCAAAAAGATTTAGTTGAAGCGTTTGAAAACTCTTCTCCTGATATTAAGAGTGAAATTTTAAATAATTACAAAAATATATTATAGAAAGGATTAAAAATGCATATTAACCCAATTTCAACAATTCCAACTTATTCAAGACCAATGCAGAAAAACTCTAACAAGTATCACCAAAATACGGCTATAAATTTTAAAGCTCAAACAAGGTATGAGCAAGAAGTTGAAGCCAGAGCTCAAGAAATTATTAAAGAGCAAAATATGGGTGTTTGGAAACAGTTTTGGGGTGGTACCGAAAAAGCACGTAATCAAGCCAGAGTAGAAATAGATAAGAAAAACCAAAGAAATGAGATTGAAAGAATCAAGGCCGAAGCCATTAATCAAGTTCTAAAGGAAAGAATAAATGACAGTAATCTTTACATGCAAAAAATAGAACAACAGCAACGTATAAATGATGAGCTTCTAAGAGAGTTTAAGGATGTGCATTCTCAAACTGTTTTAGTTCAAAAAGAAGCGTTGGAAGCACAGAAATCCGCAACAAATTCTCTAAAATCACAATTGGAAAATTATCAAAAAATAGTAAAAGAGCAACAAGTTCTTCAAGAAAAAAGGACAAAGGAGATGAATGAGCTTATTACTAAAATAACAGAAGCTCATGAGAGACAAGATACAAAAATTGTTGCTATGTTTGAAAAAGAATTAGCGTCATTGAAAGAGTTCTATGACAAACAAATGAATGTTAAAGCTCAAGAAGCGGAAAAAGTTCGAAACATAGAAGTGCTTTATCAAAAAATGAATCAGATAAAGGAGAATAAAGGATTTGGTAAAATTGCAGGGTATCAAGATATAAAGGATTTATTAATCAGCCTTGTCGGGAATTCTATTGTTTTGGAAAAAGACGGACAAAATATTCTTGTATCTAACGGAATACTTTTCTTTGGACCGAAAGGTAGTGGTAAAACTACTTTTGCGGAAGCTTTTGCTGAACAATTAGACTGCAATCTTGTTAAAGTCGAAAACTTGCTTGATTCAAGCGAAAACCTGAAAAATTTACGAAAAGAGCTTGATAAAGGTAAGAAATTGTTTGAAGAAAAAGGTCTAAGAACCATTCTGCAAATTGATGAATTTGATGAATTTGCTCCTGCTGGTGATAGAATTGTCGGACCGTTAAAAATGATATTTGATAATGTTTCTAAAAAATATCACTGTACGTTCTTCTTAACAACAAACTATCCTGAAAAGATTGATACAATCCTTATGCGTGACGGTAGATTAGATGTTAAAGTCCCGCTTTCGATTGCTGATAAAAAGAATGCGTTAGAGGTTTTGAAACACTATGGTGCATCTTTTGCTGATGAGACGGTTGATTTTGAATCTTTGGCAGATTTAATTGTAAGTCAAAACTCTGAAGCTGCTTATAGTAATGCTCGTATAGAAAATATTGTTACTGCTTTCATAAGTAGCTGTAAGAGTAAGGGTAAGACTGAAGTAATGTCTCATAAGGATTTTGTAACAAGTATAAAAAATATTCAGCCGGATATTACTAAAGAGGCAATGAATCTCTTTAAAAAGCAGATTGAATTTATGAAACACGTATAGGCTTGAAAGAGGAATATATGATTGTTCGAAATAATCCCTATAATTTGAATTATAATCTTTCTTTTAGAAGCTCATTAGACTATGAAAAAAACAGTTTGAAGAGTAAACTTGCAAGCCTGAAAAATGAGGCAGCTAATTATCGAAGCCTTCAGGCATCGGAAACGAGCAGTTTTAATAATGAGTCAGGTGCGTTGGATAGCAGAATCCGGTCGGCTCGTTCAAGCGTTAACTCAACAAATGCAAGGATAGATTATGTAAAGGAATCTATAGCGCAAAAAGAAAGAGAAATTGAAAATGAAAGGATTAAAACTAATAACTTAGTTGCGCAAGTAGAATCTAATAACAAACAAATTCAAGAATTACAAAAAAAACAAAAAGAAGTATTATTGAAAAATTTGGAGCGTACACAAAATAAAGAAGTCGACTGCGCAAAAAAAATATCCGATGAATCCGGACGTTTAAGCAAGATTTACAATGAAAAAGTAAATATTGCTAATAACGGATTAAAGCAACAAATTATAGATGCACTAATCAACCCTACGATTGAATTAATGGACGGTAATGATGTTGTTTTACCTTCGTTGGTTTTGTTTGAAAATGGTATTTCCGGAGATGAAGGTAAACTTGCGGAGAAAAAACTTTTGGAATGGATTGCGAAGTCATCAAATTCTAATTTTGCATATATTAATGCAAAGGATTACCACGATAAAGATAGTTTTATATTATTACTCAAAAAGCTTTCATTTCAGTCTTTGCAAGAATATGAAAAAAGTGGACGATATTCATACACAATGATTTCAAATTTTGATGTAATGGACTCTTCTAAATTAAAACAAGAAAATCAGTTGTTTTTCAATAAACTGTTTAATGAAAGTGCAAAATTCTTTAATAATACTATTATTGCGGTAACAAGCAATATTAAAGATAATAAAACAGTAGGAAAGTTATCTCTAAAAAGTTTCAAACTCGATAAAAATTTTATTACGGATAAGCTTTTTGGGATTCAAAGCTTGATAAATAAAATATCAACAGCACGATTTGAAGGACAAGATTTATTAAAAATAATTCGATAAAGGTTTTTTTATGAAAATAATTGCCGTAAACAATAATTTTAACATCTCAATTGCTAAAAAAAGCGCCTCTGAAATTTCTTTCAAGGGGGAATTTGACGATAGAGTGCAAGCTTTAAGAAGTGATTACAACAGTGTAACTTGGTGGTTATATGGCGAAAAAGACTCTAAAGAATTGGTCGCAAGAAACATGAGAGGTGAAATTTATGAGCTTGAAAAAGATGTCGCCAGAGAAGAAGTTAAAACTGATGGTGCGAAAAAATCTTATGAAGCTTTGAAAAATAATAACGCAGAGTTTTTAAGAACAAAAAGACGAGAACTTACAACTCTAAATAACTTAGTACGTAATAATAATGCTACGATATCAAATCTGCAAGAGTCATTGTCTAATTTGAGTTTAATACATAATAATATGCAAAAGAGTAATGAAAACTATATTTCTACAATACAAAAACAGAATACAGAGAAAGAAAACTTTGTAAAAAAAGAAAAAGAAATTAAAGCTTCTCAAGAACGGCAAGAAAGAAAAATGCAGGCTGATTTGGATGAAAAGCTCAATGAACTTAGACAGAAAAGTGATGATGAAATTTTGGAGCTATCATTACGAGTAGATGAAAATATTGCAGTTCCAAATAAAATAATGAGAGAAATAAGTTGTCCTAAACCGAAAGGGTTTGGTTCAATACCCGGTTATAAAGCCGAAAAAGAACAAATAAAGAAATTCTTTGGTCAAGCGGTGATATTAGAAAAATATAAAAAAGCGGCTGATGTTCCGAACGGAATACTTTTGTTCAGTCCTGATAAAAATTTTATGGAGGATTTTGCGACTTCTATCGCTCATCAGTACGATTGCAATATTATAAAAGTAGAAAACCAACCTGATATTGTCAAAAGAATGAAAATCTTGAGAGAAGCTGCAACTGGGGCTCAATCTCATTTTGAGAAAAATAATCAAAGGAGTGTTATTTTAATAAAAGATTTTGATGAGTTTGCTCCTAAAAACACTCGCATAGTGGGACCTCTAAAAAGCTTTATTGATAATCTTTCCAAGAGCTCTCACGCAACAGTTATTGCAACTTCAACCCATCCTGAGAACTTGGATGATATTCTCTTAAGAACCGGAAGATTTGATATAAAAATGCCGCTTCCTCTCTTGAATGATGAAAATTTGCGAGATTTGATAAGGATGACGCTTGATGCAAGCACTTTAGCAACGGTCAATATTGAAGAACTTATGCAAAATATTAAAGCTCTTCGTCTAAACGAAAAGCTTAATATAAAATCTATGCGAATTATTATTAAAAATATGATACCTGTTTTCAAGAATGAAACAGTAAAGCTGTTTGAAAGTCAAAAAGCATATATGAAAAAGATTTAGAGGCAAGTATCAATAGCATCGGCTATTGCTTCACCCCATTCTTGCAAAAAATCTTTTGCATTGTCTGCGCTATTGCTTACAAAATCTTTTACTGCGTCGACTTCGTCAGTAAGACCTACATTCTCTACGAGAAAATCCATTTTTTTAGAAAGAGTTTCCAGTAGACCATCATCGACACTGCCCATTTCAGTTCCTATTTCAACTCCTTTTGGCGGAACACTTTCAAATTGCCAAGTCGGACCGCCTGAAGCGCCTGAAAGTACCGATAACCCTGTTACTCCTGCGATTGTAGGTAATATAGCTTTTTTTACGATTTGTTTGTTTGCAACAGGTCTTACTACTCTTGAAGCAGCTAGGATACTATTAACCTTTAGCATACACACCCCCTTTTTAGTTTAATTATATCTTATAAAGTTTTTTTTAAAACATATTTTAATGAAGTGTTACGTTTTATTAATAATAAATTCGTAAAGCTCCTGTTCATTATATAATTAGACTATGAAAACAACCGTCAACAAATCGATAATATTCCAATCAGGCTTAACTTCTACAATTGTGCAAACCCAAAAAAAGATTAATACGCGTGCTGTTGAAAATTATTTTAAAAAAGCACATCTGATTGAGGCGGATTTTAAATTCAATAAACCGGTTGCTACAACAAGCTTTTTGGCAGTATCAGTGCTTGAAAATATTTCTGGATTTCTCAAAGGTTTCAGACTCAAGGCTCCTTCAATCAAAGTTTTTTCACCGGATGAATTAATTACGGATTTGCCTTTGAAAAATTTTTGTATACAAGAAGATCAATTCGTTACGGGAGGGGGAAGATTTTACAAAAAAGGTTCAATATTTTATAAAGAAGAAAAAAGCCTTGAAGAAATAGATTATGTTATTGAACAAGATTTTATTAACGGAAAAAGAAGCTCGGGGCATTTTTTGGCAGAAACAATCCATGAAATGATGCATTCTATATATTTAGACTATATTACTGAGAATTATAAAGAAAACAGTAGAAACATTCTTAATATTCTTGAGACAAAGACTTTTTCTCCTGCAGAAAATTGTGTAATAGCAGAGAATATCGGTCAATATGCTACTAACGGTAAAAACCAGTTTCACGAAGTTTTTGCGGAGACCTTTACGCAAGTTATATGTAAGCTGATTTCAAATGATAATATCAATTTTAATAAAAATCCGTTAGATATAATAAAAAAATATCCGCCGGAATTTCAAAAGATAATTAAGAAAGTGCTTGCAATTAATTAAAACAAGCATTACGGACGATTGTGCTGCTTTACAAAACTTAACCAAACTCGCAATTGTAACGATTTGTAAAGACGAATTTTCAAAAAGCTGAAACCCTGTCATAATGCCCTATATGATATGATATGATATGATATGAGGCGAATTGTGTTTTTGCGTTAAAGTTTTGAAAAAAGATGCCGTTAATGATTTTGTACACAAAAACATGAAAGGAGTATAAAATCATGGGATTTGGATCAATTGGCGGATATAATCCGAATTTAAACGCTTACGGCGCAGGAAAAGTAAAGAAACCTGCAGAAGGTGAACAACAAGGTGAGACAAAAGCTCCGGAATTAAACATGGCAGACACCAGTGGTTCAGAGACAAATACAAATGTTACACTAAGCGGTCTTGACGCATTAGCAACATACGGTCAAGCGAATATCGGCAAGCCTGTAGTACCAACAGGTGAAGCTGACGGTACAGATGCGCCAGTTGTAACACAGGACTCAAAAGACAAACATTGGGGTGTTGTTGAAAATCAATGGAAGTGGTCGGAAAAACCTGATGTCCAAAACGGCGATCGTTGTGAAGTACGAAAGGTCAACGATGATGGTACAGTGAGCCATTGTACATATGAAAAAATTGACGGAGTACCTGTTTTAGTTTCTGTTCTTGTTACATATCAGTAGTAGCTAGTAGTAGGATGCGGTAAATTTTAATTTACCGCATCTTTTAATTATTACTCATTTACCCCTGTTTCGGTAATCT
>CAYSIO010000005.1:0-18022 GCA_964431115.1 uncultured Vampirovibrio sp. | reverse complement strand
AAGGAAAAGGTGTTAAATACGAAGGTGAATACATCAGACGTAAAGCTGGTAAAGCCGGTAAAAAGTAAGATAGATGTGCGTGAGCTTTGCGAACGCTACAGATATCTTATCCTGAACTTGTTTCAGGATCTAATTAATAATATAAAAGCTCATATAAACCCTTGGGTCTTGTTTCCCAAGAAGGTTTGAGTAAAACACAGAAAGGTGAAAAAAAATGATTAAACAAGAAATTAGAAAACCAAAAGTTCAAAAAAGACACAGAACAATCAGAACAAAGTTGGCTGGTACAACTGAATTCCCTAGATTGGCAGTATATAGAAGTACAAAACATATCTATGCTCAACTTATCGATGATGAAAAGAACGTAACAGTTTGTTCAGCATCTTCAGTTGACAAAGACCTTAAAGAAAAATTAGCTCACGGTGGTAACATCGAAGCTGCTAAGGTTGTTGGTGAAGCTATCGCTAAGAAAGCATTAGCTGCAGGCGTTGAATGTGTAGTATTCGACAGAGGCGGTTTCTTATATCACGGTAGAATCGCTGCTCTTGCTGACGCTGCCAGAGAAGCTGGTTTAATGTTCTAATTGAACCAAAACTTTGGTTAACAAAATTAATCGGCGGGTTGAGATGAAATCTCAACCCGCCGATCCTTTAATATTTAATTTAAGATAAAATCAATTTTTCTCTTAAATTCTCTGCAGAGCCTTCATAGCCTGCTCTTCCCATAAGCGCATAAGTATAATTTCTGGCTTGATCTACGCTTTCTTGGTTAAAAGTATTAATATTGTATAGTTCACCCGCGATTGCGGTCTGAACTTCCAACATATATAAAAGCTGAGCAACATTATACTCATCAATTTTATCAAGACTTATTGTCATTGTAGGACGTAAATAATCAACCAGCGATACTTTTGTAGAATCGGCTTCCGCGTTCAATAATTCATTAATAGTTTTTCCGCCTAAATAACCAATGCCAGTGTATTCAAAATCTTTTGGAATTTCTAATATTGTATCAAAATTTGCAACCCGAATAAAAGTAATCACCTTATCATTAGGTCCTTCATTACACAATTGAACCAAAGAGTGTTGGTCGGTTGCTCCTAGAGCTTTAATCGGTGTAAGACCAATATTAACTTTCTCACCATTGTTATTAAATTCTTTACCTAAAGACTCTGCCCAAAGTTGTACAAACCAGTCTGATACATACTTCAATCTACTTGAATAAGGCATCATTACAGAAAGCTTTTTGCCTTTTTGGGTATCCATAAGATAATGAATTAAAGCTCCCTGAGCCGCAATATTTTGGCTTATATCTGTATTCTTTAGTGCTAAATCCATATCTTTAACACCATTTATAATTTCATCAATATTTAAGCCGACAAGTGCAAATGGTACAAGTCCTACGGCAGAGAATACAGAAAATCTTCCGCCAATGTCATCCGGAACATAAAATATTTTATAGCCTTCTTGATTAGCGATGTGATTAAGAACACCCATTTTTTTATCAGTTGTGGCTACTATGTGTTTTCTGTAATCATCACCCAGTTCTTTTTCCATCAAGTCTCTAAGCACCATGAATTGAGACATTGTCTCTGCTGTATCACCGGATTTGGTAATTACATTTACTAATGTTTTCTTTAAATCTAAAACTTCTAAAAGTCCATTTATAGAATCAGGATCAATATTATCTAAAAAGAAAATTTTTGGAAAATTATCTCGTTGCTCTTTTGAAAGTAAATTCCAATAAGGTTTTAATAGAGCTTCCGTTACAGCAAGTCCACCTAAAGCAGAGCCGCCGATACCAAGTACTAAAACATTGTCAAAACGATTACGAACCATTGATGCGAATTCTTTTACATACCAAACAGTTTCTTCGTTATAACCGAGGTTCATCCACTGCAGCCATTGCCCGGGCTTATCTTTTCTTTGATTAAGGCTAGTAATAATATTGGTTACTATTTCACGATAATTGTTAAATTCCTCAGCTAAATTTAAACCATTTTCAGCTCCAATAACAGCAGAATCGATATTTCTGTAGCTTAATTTAATCATGCTATTTATAACAACCTTTCTTTTTAGCCTATACAATAATTGTACTATTAACAATCATTTTTTCAAGAGGGGTAAATATAACAATAACAAGTCTCTTCACCCTGTAATAGTTTTAAATTCTTGTCTTATTTTTTGCTAATTTTGCTCTCTTTTTACGTCTCATTAGGTCGACAAAAGCTTCTAATCTTGTAATATATCCGGCCTTACCGGTTTGCTCATCCATAATTAAAGCTAATAGCGGAATATCGTGTTCTGTTCTCATAGTCGGGAATATATTTTGAGACATAATTTCCGGCATACAGGTAAACGGAGAAATATGAATAATCCCGTCTTTACCTTTTTTATCGGCAAAAACCACATCTGATATACATTCCAATGCATCACCACCAATATCTCTCATTAAATATGGCTTAGCCATTCTCTCAGCTCTTTGCAAGTGAGTTTCTTTATTTTGAAAAGCTTTTGGAATAATTGCGTCTTTCAAGAAACTTCCGACAGTTAAGCTTCTGCGAGTTTGCACTCCCATTCTGCCAAGTTCTCGTTCAATATTTTGGTTTGAAAATTCATCATTTACCAAATAAATCTCACCTGTTAAATCAACATGTAAAACTTCTCGGCTTTCATCAATTTCAGTCTTTTCAATTTCTTTTAATGCTAATTCATATGCCTTTTTCAATTCAGTTGTAGATTCAACTTTGTCTATAATTTTTAATGCTTTTTTATAGTTCTTTTCTGCCTCACCAAAGCGAACTTCACGAGCTCTATAGTAGGACAACGCTTTATCTAAATCATCTATTGCGAAAATTTTACGCATTGTGATGTTAATTGCACGCATAATAAGAATAGGGTCATTTTTCCCTGAAATATCTCTCAAAAAGTTGTATAGCCCTTTTATACCATCATAAAGTGATAGTTCAATGTAATTTGCTTTGTAGCCTAAATCTTTAAGCGTGCTATAAATATTGTTTCCATATTCGCCTAAGCGACAAATACCAGGTGAAGTAATCATTGCAACATAGTCAGCACCACCCTCAATCGCTTCAATAAAATTGCCCAGAATTAATTTATATGGCAGGCAAATTGCTTCAGGAGAATTTTTTGTACCAAAAGACAAAGTTTTTTTGCTTGTATACGGAGGAATGTAAGGTTCAACTCCAATCTTTCTTAAGCCTGCTGCCCAAGCAATAGAAATTGTTCCCATATGTGGAAACGCAACTTTTATCTTTTTTTTCTTAGCCATTTATACTCCCCTTTCATCGATACCCTCCCCTCGTGGGAGGGATAGGGAGGGGGCTGTTCCCCCAAAACTTTCATAAATTTATTATACTCCAAAAAAGTTTTGTTGTATAATAAAAAACATGGGGAGAATAGTTCAGCTATCAAAACATGTAATAAACCAAATTGCTGCAGGAGAAGTTATTGAAAGACCTTATTCTGTTGTAAAAGAGCTTGTCGAAAACTCAATTGATGCAGGCGCTACCAGAATCAGCGTTGAAGTCGCTAACGAATGCAGAGATCTTAGAATTGCGGACAACGGCTCAGGAATTCATCCTGATGATATTTTGTTGGCGTTTTCAAAGCATGCAACAAGTAAAATTCAAGATAGCGATGACTTGTTTGATATTAAAACAATGGGCTTTAGAGGCGAAGCTCTTGCCAGTATCATTTCTATTTCAAAACTAACATGTATCACCAGAACAAAAGATTTTGATTTCGGTACAAAAGTTGAATGTCAAAATTCTGAGGTAAAACAGGTCCAAACAGGATGTGCCGTCGGTACAATTATGGAAATAAAGGATTTATTTTATAATATTCCTGCAAGATTAAAGTTTTTAAAAAGCCCTAAAACAGAACTTTCATATATAACAGAATTTATGCAAGCTGTATCGCTTGTTCATCCGGAAATTGCGTTTGAATTAAAATTTAATGGCAAAACAGTTTTTAAAACTACCGCACAAAATGAACAAATCCAAACAATTAAAGAAATTTTCTCACCGGAAGTAGCTTCAAACCTCAAACCGGTTCTAAGAACAGACAAGCTTTCGGGTCTTAAAATGTCAGGTTTTGTAAGCACTCCTGACTATACAAGAGCAAGTAAAAAAGATTATTATTTATATGTAAATTCTAGAATAGTAAAATGTCCTGCCTTCCAAAAAGCAGTCGATACTGTTTACAGAAACCTAATCGGAAATACAAGATACCCGTTTGTTGTTCTTAATTTAGAAATTTCTCCTTCTGACGTTGATGTAAACGTACACCCGACAAAGAAAGAAGTCAGATATAAAAATCCAAATCAGATTTTTAATTTTATATATACATCAGTGGATGCAGCTCTAAAATCCGTCATAGAACAAGAAAAACCGGTTGAAGTAAAACCTATAAACGAGCGACAAAGTATTAATGAAGAAATGCCGGACGAAATTTATATTGAAGAAGGACAAAATATTTCCGGAATTTTTTCCCGAAACTCAAACTCGGATGATGATGAGCTTTCTTTCTTTACAAAACCTCATTTAGAAGTTGTTGAAAATACTCCGACAAAAAAAGTGGAACAGACTACTCCGCAGTTATCTTTTCAATCAAAACTCGTAGAAGAGCCTGATTTTATCCAAAAAGATGTGATTATCGGACAATATAAAAAGACATATATCTTAATTGAAAAAGAAGATGGACTGGAAATAGTTGATCAGCATATTGCTGACGAAAGATTTATATATGAAAAACTAAAAAAATCTAAAAACATAGATTGTCAGTTGTTATTTATATCAGATGTTTTAGAAGTTTCACCTTCAGATAGAGTTTTATTAGAAAACAATAAAGAAAAATTAAGCAAGTTTGGATATGAAATTGATTTTACATCTGATACAGAATTAATTTTCAGAAAAGTTCCGCAATTGTTATCTAAAGTTGCGCCTAAAGAAATTCTTGCAGATATTCTAGAGAATATGCATGGTGATTTAGATAACTTAGAAGAGCAAATATTGATTACGACTTCTTGTAAAGCAGCAGTTAAAGCAAATACTTATTTGAATCAATACCAAATGGAAGAAATTATCAGGAACTGGCGAACTACGGAAAACCCGGAAACTTGTCCTCATGGCAGACCTGTAGCAAAATTCTTTGAACATAAAGATTTAGCAAAATTCTTCCAAAGAAATAAATAGCTATTTAGCTTCAGATATGCCCCAGTGCAGTTTGTTGCGTAAAACGGAGTAAAAATTTCCTTTTTCCAAAAATGCCAAAAGCGCTTTTTTAGGAGCGGTTACAATGCTAATTTTGTCAATGCATTCTTTGGATTCATAACCGTCTATTGATACAGAAAGCAATTTATCAGCAGTTTTTATTGTTATTTTTTCGCTTATAGGAACGACTAAAGGGCGAGCATTTAGTGTATGAGGACAAATCGGTACTATAGAAATTGCTTCCAAAGTCGGATAAACTACAGGTCCGCCAGCTGAAAGACCGTAGGCTGTTGAACCTGTCGGAGTTGATACAATTAATCCGTCAGCAATGTAATCGCAAACTTCTTTGTCGTTTATTTCAAGATAAAATTTTGATGTTCTTGAAGAGTCACATCCTTTAATGACAAAATCATTCAGTGCAAGCTTTTCGACGGATGTAAGCATTAAACGCTCTTCTGTATAATAATTTCCACACAAAATAGCGTCAACGACGTTTTCTATGTTTTCTTGTTGAGATAAAAATCCTAAACGTCCGATGTTAATACCTAATACGGGTACTTGTGATTCTGAATAAAATCGAGCTGCTTTTAAAAGTGTTCCGTCGCCGCCTATAACAATCGTAAAATCGCCAAAATTTTCCAGTGCATCCAACTCAAACGACTTGAACTCAACTTTGTTGCTGATAAGCAGAGTCTCGACGTCCGATAATGCATCTTGATAATCCTGAATATTTTTATTAAAAACGACATTAATTTTCATACAGCTGATTATAACATATAATCAGCTTTTGTGTTAGAATAAATTTAAATGAAAGGTTGATAATATGATAGAAATGAAAGTAATGGGTATAGCACTTGATGTGAGAACTAATTCTCCGATTGTTGTACTTCACGATTTAGATAACAGAAAAGCTCTGCCGATTTGGATAGGCTCTGCAGAAGCGAGTGCAATTATAAGATGTATTGAAGGACTTGTGGTTGCTCGTCCGATGACACACGATTTGGTAGCAAATTTAATCGAAAAGACAGGTTACAAGTTAGATAAAATCGAAATCAACGATGTAGAAAAAGAAACCTATTATGCCACATTATATTTATCTAAAGGAGAAGAAACTCTTGAAATAGATGCAAGACCTTCTGATGCTATTGCTATTGCAATGAGAGCAGAAGCACCTATTTATGTGACTGCAAATGTTCTTATGAATGGTTCGGTATCTACGGATTCTGCTAAAGATCAAGAGGAAGCGCAAGAATTCAAAGACTTTATTCAGAATATTAAACCTTCGGATTTTGAAAAATTGATGAAAGGGAAACACGAAGAGTCTGACCAGTAGGGGTATTTAATGAAAGTGAAATTTGATGTAACAAAAAGTATCGAAAATGCATTTAGACTTGTTGCAATCGGCATAGTCGGATTTGTTGTTGTCGATAATCATAAATATACTAAAATCGACCTTGAAAAATGTAAACAGCAAATTTATCGAGTAGATTCTAACAGGTATAATAAATTCAATAATTCTTATAAAGAGCGAAACCGTTATGCTGATTATCAAGCTTGGGGCGCAGAAAGAGAAAAAATGCTTGATTCAATGAAAAAGATCGGAGCTGCAGAAAAATCTTATTTTGAAGGTTTAAATACGATTAGATAAAAGGTGAAGTATGATTTTAAACAAAAATTATGAAAACTTAGAACAAAGCTATCTGTTTTCAACTATCGGGAAAAAAGTTAATGAGTACATAGCAAACAACCCGGATAAAAAGGTTATCAGACTCGGTATAGGTGATGTAACAAAGCCTCTTTGTAAAGCTGTAACAGAAGCAATGCACAAAGCTGTTGACGAAATGAGCGTGCAAGAATCTTTTCGTGGCTATGGTCCTGAACAAGGTTATGATTTTTTACGTGTTGCGGTACAAGATTATTATGCAAAAAGAAAAGTTAAACTTGAGCTAGGTGAAATTTTTATTTCAGACGGTGCAAAAAGTGATTTAGGTAATATATTGGATTTATTCGACAAGAACAATGTTGTGTTAATCCCAGACCCTGTTTATCCGGCATATGTGGATACAAATATTATGGACGGAAGAAAAGTCGTTTTTGCTCAAGGGCATGCTGAAAATAATTTCTTGCCTATGCCTACAGGGGATAAGGTTGATATAATTTATATCTGCTCACCAAACAACCCGACTGGTGCTGTTTATAACAAAGAACAACTAAAAGTTTGGGTAGATTACGCAAATTCTAATAATGCAATAATTCTTTTTGATTCAGCTTATGAAAGCTTTATTTCTGATCCGGAACTACCTCGTTCTATTTTTGAAATAGAAGGCGCTAAAAAATGTGCTATAGAAATTTGTTCTCTTTCAAAAACAGCTGGTTTCACAGGCACAAGATGCGGATATACTATAGTTCCGACGGAATTAGGCAAGCTTAATAAAATGTGGCTAAGACGTCAGACTACAAAATACAATGGAGTTCCTTATATCGTGCAAAGAGGTGCTGAAGCTGTTTTCACAGCAGAAGGAATGAAAGAAATTGCAGAGAACCTTAATTATTACAAAGAAAACGCAAGAATTATTTCTGAAACAATGCAAGAATGCAATATTTGGTACGTTGGAGGGAAACATTCACCATATATCTGGCTAAAATGTCCAAATAACATGACATCTTGGGAGTTTTTCGATTATTTATTAGAAAATGTACAAGTTGTCGGGACTCCGGGTGCTGGGTTTGGCAGAAATGGCGAAGGTTATTTTAGATTAACCTCATTTGGTTCAAGAGAAAATACTATTGAAGCAATGTATAGGTTCAAAAATTTATTCAAATAGAATTCTTGACTTAAAATTATTTTTATAATATTATCAGAAAGACGCTAGTCCATAAGCTCCAGTGGCACTCTGCCGACGAGAAGGTGACTAAATGTCACGTTCGAGGAGAGGTGAGGTAGACGCTTCCGGAGAACAAAAAAAAGAAAACAAAATCTGACAATTTAATAAAATACGCTCCAGTGGCGGAATCGGTAGACGCGTTGGACTTAAAATCCAATCGGGGTCAACCCTCGGTGCCAGTTCAAGTCTGGCCTGGAGCAATTTAAAAGAGGTTCAGAAGAACCTCTTTTTTAATCAACAGATTTTATTGCTAAAGGGATATATAATGAAAACCATATTTATGCCTAAAATCAGCAAGCGGTTTTTGTTTCCGCTAGTTGCAGCTACGGCACTCAATACAACAACAATTGCAAATACAAAACAAGATGAAAATTTGAAAAAATATGAATTGATAAATAACGATGAATTTAAGCGTGTAGATGCTGATAGAGATATTGTATTAAAGAATGACGAATTTGTACATGTAAGAGATACAAGTTTATCAGCGACGAGTATTGATGAATATACAGATAAGCAAATTTCAAAAAAAGAAAAACAATTTTGGGGTATTGTTTTTTGGCTAATATCTGTAGCATCTTTCTTCATGGTTAAACATATTCAGAATCAAGATGATAGAGAAAATAAAAAGGACTCATTATTTTAACTGAGTCCTTTTTATTATAAAATTTAGTAAGAGTTACGCTTCTGCGCCTTCACCCTTTTTGCCAAGCATATCATGAAGCTTGTTCATAATTTCTTCGCTTTTTTCTTGAGCATCAGATACAATATCATCAGCTTTTTTTTGAATATCTTTCACTGTTGCATCAGTCTTTTTTGCTAAATCAGAAGCCATTTCGCCAAGCATTTCCCTTGTTTCTTCGCCTGATTTTGGAGCTAAAAGAATTCCTGCAACAGCTCCTAAAGCTGCGCCTACTGCAAATCCTGCTAAAAATCTCATTACTGACATATTTATTTTCTCCTTCAATTGTAGTTTAACTTTTGCAATAAAAATTGTTATCGGTAAGTTGTGCTAATTATTATGCTTATTTTTTAGAAAATGTTTTAAAAGCACTGCATAAACCGCCAAAGAAGCCTTTAGCAGCTTTTCCTGATAATTTGGTTAACTGTCCTACAAGTTTCAAAGGAGTTTTAGAGATAAAATCTCTCATTTTTTGAATACCTGCGTCAGTCTTAATTATCATACCGCTTACAATTTCTACGGATTTATTAATATTTTTCAAAGTCGGTTCTAATTCTGTTTTGACAATAGTTGTTGTCTCGTCAACATTTCTGGTTAATTTTGAAATATCAAATAGAACTTTTACCAACATAATGCCGACAAGTATTACAATAATGCCTGTTGAATATGATAAAAATGTTAGACCTTGATATAATTCTGCTGTTGCCATTTATCTACCTCTTTTATTAATCTATCTCCCTCTTTTTGGACTTTTTCAAGGTGAAATATATTTACTCCTTAATTAAAGTCGTAATCGTTAATTTCCTCAAGCTCTTTAGCTTTTCTCATTTTTTTATTTTTAATCATATTGCCTAGTTTTTTATATTGTCTTTCTAGTTTATATTTTAATAAATCAACCGACTCCATAGCTTGTTTTTTAGCTTCTTCTACTTCCTCAGAATATTTTTCAGCCAAATCACAAACGGTATCTTTAACTTTTGCTCTCATTTCAGAACCCGGACAAGGTGCATATAGTATACCGGCAACAATTCCGCCTATTACACCGGCTAAAAGGCCTAGTCCAAAGCCTATTGAGGATTTTTCTTTTGTCATATTATACCTCTTTTCCTTATTATTACTGAGTTTATTATACCATATTTTCCAAGAAGGATAAACCCTTTGCGAGAGTTTTTGTTATTTTCGATTTTCTTATTTTATTTACAAATTTAAAATTTAAGTTTAAGACAAGCAATCCTATCAACAATTTAGACAACTTTTTCAAGAATAAGTCTTCTGTTTCCTTCTTGGTTCTATTTACAAAATCTTGAGCTATAATTTGCCATTGTTCAGAAATTTTTCTGGCTAATTCACTTATATCTTTGATTCCTGATTTTGAAGCGACCAGTTTTTCATCCAGCTCAATAACAATTTTGTCTAAACGCAATAAATTTTGAATTATTGTAATCGCAATAATCAATTCTGCTATAAAAACTATTGATATTAAGATTGTATAAACCATGCATTTCCCGTCTTTTTTGTATTATTATTGTATTATATTTTATTATTCATAAAAATAAAATACGCTTGGAGGATTATTTTATGGGTAAATTGAGATTTTATTTCTCATTAGTAATAGCAAAACTATCATATTTATTCTTGAAAATTACTAAACTTTCATCAGGAACAGCTATAATAGGCTGGTTAGTATTAAAAATTTGCCCGGATTTTTTAACTTATATAAATGACATTATAAAAATAAGCAAAATAAACATAACCGGAACAAACGGAAAAACAACAACTTCAGGTTTGCTAACGCATCTATTAAAAAAAGATAAGAAAAAAGTTATAAACAATACCTCCGGCGCAAATATGCTTACAGGGATTGTGAATACTTTTTCTACAACAATTTGCCCTTTGTTTCCGGCTGAATACTCTGTAATAGAAACAGACGAAGCTTTTTTAGAAAAAGTTTATGATAAACTTAGCGGAGACTATCTATTGGTAACAAATCTCTTTGAAGACCAAACCGACAGATTTGCAAACCCTCTATTCACAAAATCTCTTATTCAAAAGGGTATCGACAAACAGCCAAATGTACAACTAATATTAAACGCTGATGAACCTATTTCTGCGGGGCTTACTTCAAACCAAAAAGCTATTTATTTCAGCATTGATAAAGTAACGGATGCAAATGGAAATATTATCGAAAATAAAGATTACAAATTTTCTTGTCCTATTTGCCAAAAAGAATTAAATTATTCGAAGAACTTTTATTCTCAAATTGGGCACTATAATTGTAATTGCGGTTATAAACATCCGGAAGCTAAATATAGAGCTAATGTAATACTATATAAAAATAATTCTGTAATAAGTCTTAATGATGAAACTTTTGAAATCCCGCTTGTTGGAATATTTAATGCATACAATGCTTTAGGCGCAATAGTTTTAGCAAAAGAACTCGGAATTAAAAATATTCAGGAAAACATAAAATCATTTAAAGTTGCTTTTGGTAGAAATGAAAAAAGAATCTTAAACGGGCATGAGACAATTATTCAATTAATTAAAAACCCTGCCGGAACTAACGAAGTTGTAAAAAGCGTTGATACAAATTCAAATATTTTAATCGCAATTAATAATAATGAAGCGGATGGAACAGATATTTCTTGGATTAATCAAGTAGAATTTGAACGTCTTGCGAATACAAATAAAGAAATAGTTGTAGCAGGACTTTGTGCTGAAGCTATGTCAGAAAGACTTAAAAAGGCCGGAGTCCAAAATACAAAAATAATATCAGATATAAATAAAGCTGTAGAATATATCGGAAAAACCGCTGATAATAATATTACAGTTCTTACAACTTACACAGCGCTTTTAAAAATTGATAAAATCAAGGAGATGAAAAAATGCTTTTAGGTGTAAATATAGACCACGTTGCAACTTTAAGAAATGCAAGAGGCGGGATTGAACCGGATGTTCTGACTGCTGCGAGAATTTGCAAAGCTTGTGAAGTAGAATCTATTACAACCCACTTGCGTGAAGACAGACGTCATATTAAAGACAAGGACGTAGAAGCAATAAGAATGCTTCCACGCACTCGCTTAAATCTTGAAATGGCAATGACCAAAGAAATGCAAGAAATTGCCCTTAGACTTCGTCCCCACGCAGTTTGTATTGTTCCTGAAAAAAGACAAGAAGTAACTACAGAAGGCGGGCTTGATGTTGAAGGTCAATTAGACCGGGCTATAGAATTCACAAAACCTTTATTAGAAAAAGGAATTGAGGTTAGCTTCTTTATAGACCCTGACGTACACCAAATAGCAGCTGTTGCTAAAACCGGCGCACCATTTATTGAGCTTCATACAGGAACTTATTCTGAAGCGTTTGGAACGGCAGAAGAAGAAAAAGCCTTCCAAGATTTAAAAGGTGCAGCAATTTTTGCACAAAATTTTGGGCTAAAAGTAAATGCAGGACACGGGTTAAATTACCAAAACGTTCACAGAATGCACGAGATTCCAAATCTTGTTGAATTAAATATTGGCCATTCAATAATTTCAAGAGCTGTGTTTGTTGGACTTGAACAAGCAATAAAAGAAATGAAGGCATTGTGTGAAGTAGTTAATAAGTAAGGATAAAATGTAGGTCGGCTTTACTAAGCCGACAGAAAAAGGATGAAAAAATGACTAAATCAAAAGAAGAAGTAGTAACAGAAATGCAATTAGTCGTTGAACAAATGCGACTTGATGATATAGAAGAAAATCCTGATTGCGAACACGAGTATTTTACTTGTAACGCTTGCGGTGATACAAAATCTTTGGCCGGTTCAGTTCAATATGGACCATATAGGCTTTGTAATGATTGTGTTTTGTATGCTGAAGTCGGTTTTGAATTAGGGCAAATTAAAACGATTGAAGATTTAGTTGATGCAATGGAAGACAGGCGTTTAGAAGCTGATTGTGAATTTATTAAGAATGAAGAGAAAAAACTAAACAATTAGTGGTAAATAAGTTGTACTTACAACGTACAATTAATTATTTCTTGTTTATAGTAAAATTAAAGAGGAAAAATTCAGCTAAACACGAGGTTAATTATAAAATGTGGGACTATTCAGAAAAAGTAATGGATCATTATAGAAATCCAAGAAATGTCGGTACAATTGAAGGTGCCGATTTAATAGGTGAAGCAGGCTCTCTCGCTTGTGGTGATTCATTAAAATTATTTATAAAACTAGACGGTGATAAAGTCGTTGATGCTAAATTTCAAACTTTTGGCTGTGGCTCAGCTGTTGCTGCATCAAGTATTTTGACAGAAATGATTATCGGCAAGACTTTAGACGAAGTAAAAAAAATTACAAATAAAGATATTGCAGATATGCTAGGTGGTCTTCCTGCTCAAAAAATGCATTGTTCTGTTATGGGTAGAGAGGCTTTAGAAGATGCCTTAAAAAATTATTATGGCGAAGATTCCGAAGAATGGCAAGAGCTAGCGCTTGAAGTTCATTCTCATGACCATGCCGGAGAAAAAATAGTTTGTACTTGTTTTAACGTGACTGAAAACCAAATTTGGGAAGCTATCAAAGTTAACGGTTTAACAACTGTTGAAGAGGTTACAAACTATACAAAAGCCGGTGGAGCATGTGGCCGTTGTAAAGGTATAATCAAAGATATTATTGAAACATATTTAAAGAAAAACAAAGTTGAAGAAAAAGTTGAGCTTACACCAACTCAAAAGATTTTAAAAATCGGTAAAGTGCTTGAACAACAAATCTCACCTCAGCTTCAAAAAGACGGTGGAGATATTGAACTTGTTGATATTGATGGTGATGTTGTTAAAGTTAAACTTATCGGAGTTTGCTCTGCTTGTAAAAATGCTTCAATGACTTTGAAAAACTTTGTCGAAGCAGAGTTAAAAGAAAAAGTAAGTTCTTCAATCATAGTTGAACAAGTATAAAAAATGTTGGGCTGGTAAGCCCAACCTACGAATTAATAAAATGCAAGTTGGGCATACTTACCCAACAAAAAAAGAAAGATAAGAATGATATACTTAGACAATAATGCGACTACAAAAATAGATGAAAAAGTTTTAGAAGAAATGCTTCCTTATTTGAAGGAAGAATATGCAAACGCTTCAAGCATGTATGAGTTTGCAAGAAAACCGTCACAAGTGCTTAAAACAGCACGAGCTCAAGTGCAAGATTTTCTTGGTGCAAAAGACGAAAAAGAAATTTATTTCACTTCTTGTGGCTCTGAATCTGCTAATATGGCAATAAAAGGTGTGGTTAATTGTAACAAAGAAAAAAGACATTTAATCACGACCAAAATAGAACACCCTTGTGTTTTAAATCCTTATAAAGAGCTTGAAAAGCAAGGGTATGAAGTTGACTACATTGGTGTAAATTCTGACGGAGAGCTTATTGTTGATGAGCTCAAAGAAAAGCTAAGAAAAGATACAGCTTTAGTATCCGTAATGTGGGCTAATAATGAAACTGGAGTTATAAACCCTGTTGAAGAAATTGCTGATATTATAAAAACTCGCTCACCCGAGACAAAGTTTTTCGTGGACGGGGTGCAAGCAGGGGGTAAAATTCTTATTGATGTAAAAAATACTCAAATAGATATGGTGGGTATTTCAGGACATAAACTACATGCTCCTAAAGGTATCGGTGCTCTTTATGTTAAAAACGGAACCAGAATTACTCCGTTAATTAATGGCGGACATCAAGAAAGAGGTCTAAGAGCAGGAACAGAAAACGTGCCTTATATAGTAGGTTTAGGTAAGGCTTGTGAAATGGCATCTGACGCTTTAGACTTTGAGTTAAAAGAAGTAAAAAGGTTGCGTGATAAGTTAGAACAAGGAATTATTAAGAATGTATTCAATGCAAGATTAAATACTAATTCGTTAAATAGAGTTCCTAATACTACAAACATCGGATTCCAATATGTGGAAGGCGAGTTGATACTTCTTCATCTTAGCGATTTAGGAATTTGCGCAAGCTCAGGTAGTGCTTGCACATCAGGTTCTCTTGAACCAAGCCATGTCTTGAGAGCTATGGGTGTTCCGTTTACTGCTTTGCATGGTTCTATAAGATTTTCTTTATCAAGATTTACTACAGAAGAGGAAGTAGATTTTGTTATAGAAAAAATGCCGGAGATAATGGATAAATTAACAAAATTATCGCCTTATCAAAAAGAATTAGAACTTTTAAAATATTCAAGGGTTTGAAGTTAACATACCTAACAACCTTCTTGCAAACAACGAAATCACTAATGTTTCAAAAGCTACAGAAAGAAGAATTGATTTAACTGTTGATATTGAATACGGAACTTCTAACGAAAAAATTGACAGAGCTTACGAAATCTTAAAAGAGATTGCTGATCAAAATAATTTGATTAAAAAAGGAGCCGTTTCTTTTATTGAAAATATGGCTCCAAGTTCTATTCAAGTAAGACTAATTGCTTACACTATTGACGGCACATTAGCAACTGCAACAGAAGCTAAAAGCCAAATTATAAGAAGTATAATACATCACTATAGAGCAGAAGGTATTGAATTCGCGTTCCCTTCTATGAGTTTGTATAATGGTGATTCAAACGTTAAAATCGGATAACAAAATTTAGACAAGAAGTGATGTTGAAAAATTTTCTTTTAGATGTATCATGGATTTGTCTGAAAAAGACGACATATTATTTTAAAAAGGAGAAAGAAATGAACGTTATTGTTGAAGATTCATGTATTGCTTGCGGCGCTTGCGAATCAATTTGCGACGCTGTATTTTCAATCGAAGATAAAGCTGTAGTTAACGCAGGTGCTGTAGAAGCTAATGCTGATGCTGTTAATGAAGCAGCAGCAGCTTGCCCTGTTTCAGCTATCGTTGTTGAATAGTTTGATATAAAAAAGGGCGAAGCCAGGAAGGCTTCGCCCTTTTTTTGTGCTTATTTTTTCCTAAACCCTTTTTCTTTTGAAATGATTCGACCAATTGAGTTAAACTTTTTTTCAAGCTGTTTTCGAATTTCAAATTCATTATCATTTATCCCTGCTTTGTTTGGATAAATCTCGTATTTTTTACGATTACAAACATCTGAGACATTAGGCATAACAACATTTGCACCGCTTTGAAGCGCGATTAATCTGCCATTTGGAATTATTGTCTCCATTGCAGTCGTCGCAGGTATATTTATATTAGGAAGATTTATTCTTGTTAAAGCCATAACTTTCAGAGCAAGCCAAAAATCGCCCTGTTTTTCATTTTTAAGCGGTGTTTGATTGTGTGGAATAAATGGCCCAACACCTATCATATCCGCATCAATTTCTTTAAAGAATAAAATGTCATTTGCTAAAGATTCTATTGTCTGATTTGGAAGTCCCACAAGACATCCCGTTCCGACTTCATAGCCAAGAGTTTTTAAATCTTCAAGACAACGAACACGGTTTTCAAAGCTCGTATGCGGATGCATTTTTTCATATAAATCTTTGTCAGTTGTCTCAATTCTTAAAAGAAATCTATCTGCGCCGGCCTCACGGTATGCTTTGTACTCTTCATACGTTTTTTCACCGATACTCAGAGTTAATGCAACATCAAGTTCTTTGATTGAGCGAATAATATCACACATTTTGTCTGAATAATAATTATCATCTTCACCTGATTGAAGAACAATTGTTTTATAACCTAAATCAACAGCTTTTTTAGCCGAAAAAAGAATTTCTTCTTTAGAAAGTCTATATCTCTCGATTTCTTTGTTAGGCGAGCGAAGCCCGCAATAGAAACATTGACGTTTGCAGATATTAGAAAACTCTATTAAGGCTCTCAGGTGAATTTCATCACCGACATTTTCATGGCGAATTCTATCAGCTTCTTTAAAAAGCCAATCGTTTTTGCTGTTATCAGATAAAATGTCGATAAGTTCTTGTTTGTTCATATTTTTCTTTTTGTGTCATGCTGAACTTGTTTCAGCATCTTACTCGTTTAATGTAGTTACTATATTCTAATAAGATCCTGAAATAAATTCAGGATGACAATTTATAATTATCTAAAAATCTCTAAAGACCTTTCTAAAATACCATTCATATAAGCTATTGCCATCCCATAATTAACTATCGGAATATTTTGCTCTGTCGCTTTTCTTAAGCGTGATTTCATTTCAGCTTCATTCAACATACATCCTCCACAATGGACAATTAGTGAATATCTGCTTAAATCTTGTGGGAATTCACCACCTTGTGTGAAATCAAATTCAATGTTTTTGCCTGTATATTTTTTAATCCAATTAGGAAGTTTAACTGTTCCAATATCATTGCATTGTCTATGATGAGTGCAACCTTCTGAAATCAAAATCTTATCTCCGTCTTTTAATTCAGAAATCTTTTTAGCACCATTTACCAAAGTGTTTAATTCACCTTTATAATTTGCCATAAGAATTGAAAACGATGTCAAAATCATAGTTTCAGGAACAATGTTTTTAACTTCATTAAAAGCTTGAGAATCTGTGATGATATATTTGGGAGTAAATGTTTTTAAAATTGATTCCAGCTCACTTAGTTGAACGCAAATTGCAGTTGCATGAGCATCTAAAATCTCTCTCAAAGTATTTTGTTGAGGAAGAATTATTCTACCTTTTGGCGCAGATTCGTCAATTGGTATAACCATAATTACAATATCGCCGGCTTGAAGTCTGTCTTTTATAATAAATTTTTCTTTTTTGTTTGAATTGATTATATTTCCGATTTTGTCTTTTAATTCATTTATTCCTTCGCCGGAAAGCGCAGAAACACAAAGAATTCCCTCGCCCTGCGGGAGAGGGTTAGGGTGAGGGGGCAGTGAAATTTTACTATTATTTAATAAATCCGATTTATTATAAACAATAAGATAAGGGATTTTTCTTTTCTCAAATTCAGAAATCATCTCTCTATCAAATTCATTCTCACCAACAGTTGAATCAACAACCAAAATTGCAATATCAGTTTTATCTAAGATTTCTTTAGTTTTTTCAACACGAAGCTCGCCAAGCTCACTTAAATCATTTACCCCTGCTGTATCGATTATCACAACAGGTCCAAGCGGAAGGATTTCCATTGATTTAGAAACAGCATCCGTAGTCGTGCCTTTTGTATCAGATATAATAGACAATTGTTGGTTTGTGATTGCATTAACCAGTGAAGACTTGCCACTATTAGTACAACCAAAAAAAGCTATATGCGGACGTTCTGATTTTTGTAGTTGTTGCATTATTTACCTTTGTTTTTTACATAGTC
>CAYSIO010000004.1:0-19842 GCA_964431115.1 uncultured Vampirovibrio sp. | reverse complement strand
CACCAATTGGTAAAAGCAAGAATAAACCTGATTTTTCAGAAATCAAATCCAAATTCTTTTTAAGAATCTGAGCTTTTTCTTCTATTGAGCAATTCATAGAAAAAACATCTTGGAAATAACCTCTGACCAGGTTCACGGTATCCATTCCACACCATCTGAATTCAGCCGGAAAATCTCCGCAACCTCGCCATACCATAGCTTTATCAATACCGAAATCACGCAGAATATCAACTACATTTTCACTATGCCCAAAAGTGTCCGGCAGATAACCAAGAAAATCAGTACAGCCCAATTCAATTGCGGTTTTCATCCCAATTTCCAAATTCTTTTCAAAACAAGTTTTGTCTGTTAAAAACTCGTCTACCAAACAGTAAAAAGGTCCGATAAATAGCTTTTTAGCCCTGATTAAATATCGAACGAGTTTTTCTTTTTCCGGTCTAAGTTCTAAATAATCCATTAATGCAGAAACTTGCCCGTCAAAATAAAAACAAGGTATTTTGTTTGTCTCAAGCATACGCAACACATTGTCAAACACCCTCAAAAGGCGCATTCTAAAGACCTCATATTCTCGATACCACTCTCTGTCCCAATGTGTGTGCAAATATGCAATAACTTGTTTTCTCATAGTCCTAATTTTACATCAAATTTGAGTTTCAAGCAACAAAAAGTAATCTTAATAGACGATTTTCTATGGTATTTGTTAAAGTGTCCCTATTCTTTCGCCGTTTTTCATGTTGACTTTGTCTTTAAAAGAATTAAATACATAAAAAATAGGAGATTCCGTTATGGGAATGGCAGCATCACAAGCTAGATATTTAGCTTTGACAGCAAGAAAAACAAATACTGAATACGAAGGACAACAGATTAACCAAGCGAGAACTGCTCTCGCGAATCAGAGTGCAAACTTATTTAATCGTTTGCTGGATTTAGAAGTTCCTGTTGCACCTAAAACAACTGATTACACAGAGGTTCAGTATTCGTATTCTGACGGTCAAAACGAATCTGTTCTTGACAGCTGGCAACAATTATCATCTGCTGATCCTAACTATAACTACATCGTAAACCACTACTACTATTCAAATGTTTATACAGGTTCTCAAAAACTTCTTGATAATCCGCAAGTCCAAACAAAAGGAGTTTTATCAGTTGATGATTTCCAAGCTCAGAATCCTGTTGTAACATACAACGCTAATGATAAGACATATACAATTACAACTGATGACGGAAAAACCAGAACTTATTCTGCAGTCGGTGATTTAGCAATGGATACAAAGCTTGAAAATTCTTTAAGAAGCTTTGAAGAAGCTAAAGATATGGCACGTGCTGACGGCGTCCTAACAACGGATGGAGTCTACGGATATCAGGATGCTACAGGAACTTGGCACTTCTTTTTAGAAAACGAAATTGCAGAACCTAAAGACTATACAACAGTTCATAAGCCAACATTTGTCGGTAACTGTGAATTGACCGAGCTTACTAATTTAACAGAAGAGCAAGCAGCAGAATTAGCACAAATCTTGAGAGATTGCCCTGATTCAAATATGAAGCAGTACTTAAGTTTTGATAATGACAGAAATCTTGTATATAACGGTAATGGAGTTTATTCCTTCCAAATGAACGGAGTAACTTATTTTACCAACGAAACAGATTTGCAAAACAGTATGCAAACTTATGATGATTATTCAAGACCTATAGAAAACCAAGAAAAACTTGCTTATTATAATGCAACTTATATTCAAAAAAGAATTGAAGAAACCAACAAGGCTCTTCTTGAAACTGATGAAAACGGAAGATTTACTTCTATTAAATTTGATGACGACAGCGTTATTTATAACTTAAATACGGAAACCGTAACTGATGAAGCTGCATATCAAGATGCAATGAATGAATATAATTATAAAGTTCAACAATACGAAAAGACCATTGCGGATATTAATGCTAAGACTTCTATCATTCAAGAAGAAGACAGAACTTTGGAATTACGCCTAAAACAGCTTGATACAGAGCAAAAAGCATTATCCACAGAAATGGATGCTGTTAAGAAGGTTATTCAAGATAACGTCGAAAAAACATTCAAAACATTCTCTGATTAATTTTTTGATTTTTCTATATAAAAGCTTATTTTATCAAGCCTTTATATAAATCAAGATACTTTTTAGCGCTTTCTTTCCAGCTAAAATCAGATTCCATTGCGCTTTTTCTCATTGCATTTAAGGTGTATTTGTCTTTATACACTTCCATTGCGCATTCAATAGCACCTTTCATTGACCAACCGTTATATCCCCAGAATTTAAATCCTGTTGAATTATCTAATGGATATCCGACAATGGTGTTATCAAGTCCGCCTGTAACACGAACTATTGGTAATGAGCCATAGCGCATTGCAATAAGTTGTGAAAGTCCGCAAGGCTCAAACTTAGATGGCATTAAGAAGAAATCAGAACCGGCATAAATCAAGTTAGCTAAATCACCTCTATATCCGACATAAGTTCTTATATTTGGAGTATTATTTGATAACCAAATAAATAAGTTTTCGTATTCTTTATCACCAGAACCAAGAAATATAAAATCTGCATCCATATGTGCTAAATCATTTTCAACTTGGCGTATTAAGTCAATACCTTTTTGGTCAACTAATCTTGAAATTAATGCAAAAAGAGGTCTGTCTTTTTTGTATTCAAGCCCAAATTCTTTAAGAATTGCTTTTTTATTTTCTTCTTTGTATTTAAAACTTTTTATATCATAATTTTTTACTAACGATTTATCAGTTTTTGGATTAAAAGCTTCGTAGTCAATACCGTTAAGAAACCCTTCTATTTTATGAGTATGCCCTCTCAAAGTATAATCCATACCTTCGCCAAATTCATCTCCAAGAATTTCTTCTGCGTATTTCGGAGAAACAACAAGAACTTTATCAGAATAGTTAATAGCACCTTTCATCCAGTTTACTCTACCGTAGTGTTCGCATCCCCATTCATTATAGACAATATCTTTGCGCATATTAGCAAAATCTAAAATATCTTCAAACCACACGCCTTGATATGCAAGGTTGTGAATTTCAAATACGTTTTTAGTATCCTTCCAAAACTCATCAAACTTATAATTAGCCTTGATGTACAAAGGAATCATAGCTGTATGCCAATCATTAGAATGGATAATATCTGCTTTAAAATTCAACTGTTTTGCATATTCTAAAGTTGCGAGTGAAAATGCAATATATCTTTCGTGTTCATATCTTGGATCCAACCAACGAGGATATACTTCTTGGAAACAAGAAAAATACCAATCATTCTGAACAAAGAAAACATTAATATCTGTGTTCGGAAGCTTTGTCATAAAAAGTTTGAATTTATGAGGAGAAGAACCAAAGGTTATCCACATTTCTGAATTTTCTAATTCTTTAATCCCCCATTTTGCTCTATCTATACAACCATGCAATGGGGTAAAGATAGCTATTTCTGCATCTTTTTCCAATGCTTTTGGCAAACTGCCAACTACATCTGATAAACCACCAGCTTTAGAAAATGGTGATACTTCTGCTGCTGCAAATAATATCTTCATCACTCTACTCCTTATTTATAGGGGATATTTTAAGTTGGATTTTAATACTCTCTTAACTTCTTCTTTTATTTACCCCCTAATTGTAAACCATTATTAAATTAAAATCAATATTTAGGCAATTTTTTATTACATTTTGTTTTTATATATACATGGTAGTGTGTGAAAAAATCAAGAAAGTAGGTTGCTATGGCAAATAAAGTTACTAACGATTATTCTCCAAGATACGGAAATGCTATTGCCACAAGTGCCGTCGGAGGCGCGGCTTGGGGGTCAGGTCTATATCTCTTCAATAAAAAACCTTTTATGGATAAAGCAGGTAATATATCAGATGCTTTTGTAAAAAAATTAGAAGACTCATTAGTTGCTGTTAAGGATAAAGCAACACTTGATAATATAAATTTCCAAAAAAACTTAGAAAAAAGTATTGATGAGATTGTCAATATTGAAAAGCTAAAAGAATTTGTGAACAAAAATAAAGATGATTTTATGAGATTATCCGAAAATGATATTACAATTCTCAATGGAGAGTTGGGGAAAATGGACTTTGCAAAAGCTAAAGAAATGCTCAAAGGTTTGTTTGAAAAAGACGGCAAATACACTAAATATTACAAAGAAACAATTGCTTCTTGCTATGATGATGCCGGTAAAAAATTGGTTCATGATGCTCAAAAAATTGCTAAAGAAAAATTTGATATTATTAAAAAAGTCATCAGTAAAGAAAGAGCTGTTTCTGCTCTTAAATCAGCAGGAACCTGTACTGCACTTTGTGCTATAATGTGTTGCTTGGCTGAATTCTTCATGTCGAGAAAAGCAAATAAAAACAAAAATTAATTTTTATTACAATTTTTTAAAATTAATTGTATAAAATAGCAATTTATAAAAATTTAGTGTATTATGTACATTAGCAAAAAAAGAAAAAGGGAATTAGTAATTGGCTAAAAGTTTAAAAATCAACCGCGAAATAAAAATCCACGAAGTCGTTAAAATGAAAGCTCCTATTGTAGAAGCTTTAAAAAACGCTGTTGAGCATCCGACATACCAATTTCATATTCCCGGACACACAAAAGGTCGAGCTGTTTTTTCTGATTTCAAAAAATTAATCGGCGAAAAAGCTCTTAATGTTGATACAACAGATGAATTTGATAATTTAGGAACACTTCATCCTGCCACAGGACCTATTGGTGAAGCTCAAGAACTTGCAGCGCAAGCTTTTGGCGCAGAAAAAACCTTCTTCTTATTGAACGGTTCTACTGCAGGTAATATGGCAATCGGTATGGCTTGTACAAAAGCCGGTCAAAAAGTTATTATTAATCGTAACTGTCACCGTTCAGCGCTTACAGGTTTAATGATTTCAGGAGCAGAACCTATTTGGATTTGCCCTAATAGGATTGAAGATTGGTCAATCTGGGGTAATATTGATGCTTCGACAATCGAAAAACATCTTCAAGAAAATGAAAACGTCGGTTTAGTTTGGATTACAAACCCAACTTATGAAGGCGTAGTTTCAGATATTAAATCAATAAGCAAAGTTTGTAAAAAATATGGCGTTCCACTTGTTGTTGACGAAGCTCACGGTTGCTTATGGAATTTCAACAAACATCTTCCGGAAACAGCTCTAAAACTCGGTGCTGATGCTGTGTTACATTCGCTTCACAAAACCGGCGGAAGTATGAGCCAAAGCTCAATGCTACATATTGCAAAGGATTCTTTAATCAATGCTAATGCAGTTGAAAAAGCTTTGAAAATGCTACATACAACAAGCCCGTCCTTAATGCTGCTTGCAAGTTTAGACGCTGCAAGAGCAAACTTACAATCTAAATCAGGTCAAGCGTTATTAGAAAGAACCGTTGAAAACGCAAAATATTTAAGAAAAAGATTAGATAAGATTGAAAGATTACATCAATTAAAAGCAGACTTTGGTTACAAAACTGATGTCACAAAAGTCTTTATTAAAATGGAAGGACTTTCAGGAAAACGTCTTGAATCGATTTTGGAAATTGATTTTAATATAGAAGTCGAATCAGCTTCTGATATCGGTGTACTTTTACTTTGTAATTTAGGAAATAAACGCTCTGATTTTGTATATTTAGCAGATTGTTTGGAAAAAATTGCAAAAAGCGATTATAAAGACATTTATTATCTAGAAAAACGTAAACATATGCCGATGCTTGACCCAATTATTAAAATGAGTCTAAGAGATGCATATTATGCTGATAAAGAAGTTGTAGCAAAAGAAGATGCAATCGGAAGAATCTCGGCCGAGCTTGTTGCGGAATGCCCTCCGGGAATTTCAATTTTACTTCCCGGTGAATTGATTACAGAAGAACATTTGCCGTATTTGAATGATTATAAAACATTAGAAGTTGTAAAGGGTTAAGGGAGCAAATGTAATAGGTATTGTGTTGACTTAGTAAAACCGACCTATAAAAAATGACCAACTGAACTTATTTTAAAGCACGCATCATATATACATTTAGAAGAATTGTTTTCAGGTAATATTGTATGCGGATATAGCGTTTTATCAGGCACCCAACCTGTTATATTTTCTTTAACATAAAAAAGACAGACCGTAGGTACTCCACTGGCATATCCTAAATGCATCGTTCCGGTGTCTACACTTATCAAACACTCACAATTACGCAGACATTGTGCTAATTCATAAATAGTTGTTTTATCAATTAAATCTATAAATTTACAATTATTTTTTTTAAGTTCAGACGCATATTGTCGAGTTCTTTCACCAAGTCCGACAAATAAAACCTCATAACTAGCCCGATTAAGCATGTCAATCAGTTCGATTGAAGTATTAATAGGTATATCTTTTGTCGGATTACTTGATATAGGACAGAGTGCTATATATCTCTTACCTTCTGTTATAAGATTTTGAAGCTTTGGAGGTACTTCTTTAGTTGCATTATATACAATCGGTAGATTTATAACTTCTTCTTTAGTTACTTTTTTTAAAAGGTTCAAATATCTTTCCTGAGCAGATATACTTATATCATGATTGTAATTTATAATCTTTTGAGGCTTTAATAATAAAGAAAGAACATCTACTCTTAATTTTTGACACATTTTAAAGATATATTTTATATTTCTATAAGGAAAGTTTTTAACAAATTTAAATAAACCTTTAAAGCCCTTATGTTCGCCATCTTTATCAAAGACGAAAACCTCATCAACATCTTTTTGGTATTTTGCAATTTCATAATAGGGCTTGTTTATTATAAATACGGTTTTTGAATTAGGATAAATCCTTTTAATATTTTGAAAAAGAGAATTTCCAACCAAAGAATCACCTAAATATGCCATAATTATTACAACAAAAATATTCTGTTCTTGTTGTTTTTTATTTTTTATAAAATTCAACATGATGTTTTCCTTTATTTTAAACATTTTATTATAATAACAATAAGCAAGTCAATATATAATACTACATTTTGTAGTTATTTATATTGTTTAAGTATATTTATAATACTCTATCATGTAATTATGGATGATAAAGCACTATTTAAATGTATCGCACATAATATAAGAATAGAAAGAGTTATTAAAAACTTAACTCAATCACAACTTGCAGAACTCATTGACGTTCACGAGAAGTATATCGGACTTATAGAATCCGGCAAACAAAATATAACGCTTAAAACATTAAATAAAATCGCCAACGCTTTAGAAGTAGATATTTCAATTTTATTCAAACAAAGAAATTAATATTCTGTCGGCTTGGTAAAGCCGACCTACAATAATTATAAGAAATTAGTATTGTGTCAGCTGGTAAAGCCGACCTATAATAATTATAAGACCTACTACTTCTCTTACATTATTGCAGGTATGCCAAACTTTGTAGGTCGGCTTTACTAAGCCGACTTATTTTTATATAATATCAGAATGAATTATCGAAGAATTTATGCAGAAAACGGTTTATTGTTTTTAACTATTGTAACTAACAATAGAAAAGCAATTTTAATTGATAATATACAAATATTAAAAAATTCTCTATATAATGTTCAACAAATTTATAAATTCGAATTAATTGCATATTCAGTTTTACCTGACCATATACATTGTATCATCAAACCGAAAAACATCTCAGAATATCCTAAAATAATAAAATCTCTTAAATACTCTTTTACAAAAAATGTCGGCTTGGTAAAGCCGACCTACAATATTTATAAGATATGGCAAAATCGTTATTGGGAGCATACAATTAGAGATGAAGATGATTTATATAAACATTTAGACTATATCCATTACAATCCAATGAAGCACTATAATATTGCACCAAAAGATTGGGAGTTTTCATCTTTTCATAAATATGTTAAAAATAACATGTATGAAGAAAATTGGTGTAATTTTGAAGATAAAAATAATATCAATGATTTGAATTTTGAATAATTGTAGGTTTGGGTTTCTACCCCAGCTATCATAAAATTTTAAATATTGTAGGTCGGCTTTACTAAGCCGACTTATTTTTATATAATTTAATTTATGGGAAGAAAGAAGAAAACTAATCCGAATAAGAAAATAATAAGCTTTATAATCACTTTTTTAATGATGGCAAGCGGTGTATATTATTTAGGCTTAAATTATGTTCCGCAAAAATGGTACGATGAACAGACAATGATGCCAAATCAGGTAGAATCTTACTATGTTAACCAATGGTGCACTTCTGATTTTGGAAGAAAAGAAGCAGTTCTATGGGATATGACAAGAGTTGATTGCCTCGCTAAAGACTACGCCGTAGAGTTTGATTTTGCAAAAAAATGGGCAGAAGCTGTGGGGCAATCACTGTACTATTCAAAAATGACAGGCAAAAAACCTGCTATAGCATTGATTTTAACTGAAATTACAGATTATCGTTATTTGAAGCGAATCGAACGACTTGATAATGATATAAAAGTTTTCTTAATTAAAGCATATTAAACAAAAACGGATGATAAATTATCATCCGTTTTTTATTTATCAAACTCAACTTCACAAATTATTCGTAAATATAACCATTTGTCAAATCGATTTTAATCGGAGCTAACAATCTGATATTAACGATATCACCAGGAGATGTTAATACGGTTGCGCCTTTAAATATTTTTCTCCAGAAACCGATTTTATCAGGAGTTAAAGTTGCAACACCATATACCATTACAGCTTGATCATTTGGTGTAACAAGAAGTTCGTTTTTAATAATAACTTCACCTTGTGATTTAAACAATTTACCTCTTTGAACGTATTTTACTTGTCCTTTCATATCACTATTTTCAGAGATTAGAAGGTATTTATCCTTTGTTACATAGTTCTTCGGAGTTTTAGCTGTATAGATATCAGTCACATTTGAAATTTGTGAACCTACAACAGTTTCAAGTCTTATTGGGAAAATAGTTCCTGCCGGAACAATACCGATTGAACCTTGAACTTTTACGTTATCAACAATGAAACCATCAGCTGTTCTTTTTTGCATAACTTCTGCAAGTTTAGCATTTGGATTAAGTTTAGCTTCTTGCATCATTTTATAAAGAATCATAGCAACTTCTGCTCTGTTTGCAGGTCTGTTAGCTTCCATTTTACCTTCATGACCGGGCATAACAACAACCAAGTCTAAAACATGAGCTTTTGCTGCTGCCATTAAGAACCAAGCAGGCATTTGAGTGTAATCTTCATATGATTTTGCAATGATATCATCTGCTTTTTCTTTGCTTATTTGATTTGTTGTTAAAGCATTCACTGCAATATTAATAGCTTCTGCTCTTGTTACAGAGTCAAACGGTCTGTAACTTTCGCCCTTTGAATCAGGGATTAAATCAAAATAAACTGCTTTTTGAATGATATTATAAGCCCAAAACTCAGGTGTTATATCATCAAAGTGAATTTCTTGAGCTACGGTTGAGCTTTCCTGACCCAGAGCTTTAATAGCCATAGATGCAAATTCTGCTCTTGTAACAGGAATATCAGGTTTATAAGTTCCGTCAGGATAACCCACTACAACACCAACTTCTGTTAAAAATTTAATTGACTGATAAGCCCAATGATTTTCGTCCATATCAGTATAGAAAGCGCTTGCAGGATTGCTCATCATAGCAAATGCAGCCAGAACAAACATTCCTTTTAATATTTTCTTGAACATTGAATGTCCTCCTTTTTCAATTCCGCACACTATTAAGTCTATGTTATATTAAATATGAACTTTATGCAATTTTATTTAACAAAACTACATAAAGATACTCTGAAAAAGGAGTTTTTTTTGCAAAAAATCTCCGGAAATAAAAAAAGAAAGTCGGCAACGCCGACTTTGGTGCGCAAAAATAGAGCTTTTTAACCTGCGTCAAGATATGCTTTTAGGCACTCTACATTATCAACTTTCCTTAATTTTTGCAGGGCAGAATTCTCAATTTGTCGAATCCTCTCCTTAGAAAAACCCATTACATTGCCTATTTGTTCTAATGTTTTAGGCTCTTCATTATCAATACCAAACCTTCTTTTAATAATCTCTCGTTCTCTTTTATCCAAAGTATTTATTAATTTTGTAATATCTTTTTCTTGCAATTTGTTTTGTGTTGTTATTTCAGGTGAAATGTATGTTGTATCTTCAATATAATCTTGAATGCATAAGTCATCTGTAACAAGCGTATCCAAGCTGACAGGTTCTTTTTTTATAGCATTTTTTACTTCTTCAATCTTCTTTGAATCCAAACCTGAAAGCTTTGAAATTGTCTCTTCATCTGCAGTAAAAATATTACTACATACAATATCATTACAAGCTTTTTTATAACGCCGGATTTTTTCGAGCATATGAACAGGAATCCTAATAGTTCTTGCATGATTGGAAATAGCTCTGATGATTGTTTGTTTAATCCACCACGTTGCGTAAGTAGAAAATTTAAAATTCTTTCTGTAATCATATTTTTCAGCCGCCTTTATTAGTCCTAATGAACCTTCTTGGACAAGATCCATAAATAATACACCTTGACCTATATATCTTTTCGCTACACTGACAACAAGTCGTAAATTTGCTTGTATCAACTGTTTTTTAGCCTTTTCTTTTTCTTTCTCTGAACCTTCACGTATTAATCTGCCAAGCTCCATTTCTTCTTTTTTATTAAGCATTTTTTTTCGTCCGATTTGTTTTAAATACATTTGCAAAATATCGTCGTTATTAACTACCGAGCTAAAAGTTTTAATTTCAGGGTTATCAATTCCCGTATCCGTTATATATTCATTGCCCTGTAAAACATTACTCATCTTTTCATCCTCCACTGTTTATATAGACGAATTTTTTATTAAAAAGTTCCCCAAGAAATTTATATGTTATAATTACTTTATGATTCAAAACGGATATGAAGAAAAAATTACTATAAAGTATTCTGAAACCGACCAAAACTTGGCGATGAAGCCTTTTGCTTTGTTGAACTTTTTGCAGGATATTGCAAGTAAAAATGCAGAAGACTTAGGGTTTGGCTATTCTTATATTCATCCGAAAAATTATGCTTGGTTTTTAATCAAATATCGTATGGAGTTTGAAGAATATCCTTTTGATATTCAAGAACTTACTTTAAAAACAGAGCCACGCGGATATAACAAGCTTTTTGCGTATCGTGATTTTGAATTATTTAGAGGTGAAAAACTTTTAGGTAGAATGCATAGCATGTGGTCTGTTGTTGATATAGATTCGCGTTCTATTGTTCCGGTAAAAACTGCAATTCCTGAAAGCCCGTTTATGGTTGAGTTTAAAAAGAGAGAAGATGATTTGTCTTTTGCAAAAATATCTCCGTTAACAAATCCGACTTTGGAAAAAGAATTTGAAGTCAGATATAACGATTTAGACGTCAATGGACATGCAAACAACGGAAACTATATTGTATGGGCTTTTGAGCCGTTAAGTTTCGACTTCAAAAATAATCATAAAATTAAAACTTTAGATATGATTTATAAAAAAGAAGCTAAATTTGGTGAAAAACTAATTTCTCAAGTTGAATTCAAAGACGAAAAAACAACAATACATAGGCTCCAAAACCTTGAAAGCGAAGATTTATTCTTATTGGAATGTTGTTGGGTATAACGATTACCCACTTAGACTGACGCTTTCGGTAATGTTTTTAATTTTTGAAAACCTCATAATCAAGGGGTAATTAGGGTAAATCATTTACTAAAAATATTTACCCCTACCTATAAGGAGGTTAAAATGACGATTAGAAAACTTACTGTGGCAGCTGCAATTGCCGTTGGTATAGCAACGTGTTCGTTCAATACGGTAATGGCAGCTTGCCCTTGTGACCAACGTCCGATTGTTACTCAATCAAACTGTGGTTGCAACGATTTGCCGGTTGTGACAGGACAAGCTTGTCCTTGTGACCCTAAACCGGAACCTTGCGGCTGTGATGTCGCACCAAAATGTGAACCGGATCCGGTTCCTTCATGTGCACTTTGTCCAAATACAAGCGGTTTTGACAGAGAAAACATGAAACAAGTTTATGCTTATCCAAACGGCATCTACGGTTATAACAACTACGTAGGTACAAGAGCTGACTCTGTTTATTCATCAGAAGGTTTTGGAGTTTGCCGTGATAACAAAATGATGCTTACTCAACAAGTTATGGGTACAACTGTTGCGACTGACGGTTCAATTACCGGTGCTGCTTCAAATATTCCTTGTCTGAACGATATGGGTAGTCATAACGGTGTTCCAATTATTAGAGACATGAACAGAGTAGACGGCGCAGGTTGCCCTATTCAAATGGGTACGGCTAATTCAATTCAAGCTGTAAAAAAATCATTAATTCCGTTTGACTTATCACCATTTGCAAATATGACAGGAGCTGCTGTTCCTACGCAATTACAAATGTTCCCTGACGTTCCAAACGGCTACTGGGCTTCTTGTCCGATTGATAAACTTGCAACAAATGATGTTGTTGTAGGTTATCCTGACAGATTATTTAAACCATCAAAAACTATTTCAAGAGCAGAATTTGCTACAATGTTAGTTAAAGGTTTTGACCAAAATATGTATTCATATGCTCCTGAAAAATTATTCTCAGACGTTCCGACTAACCACTGGGCAAATTCAGCTATCACGGTTGCTGTACACCAAAACTTGCTTAAAGGTTATCCAAACGGAACATTTATGCCAAATCATAACGTAACAAGAGCAGAAGCTCTTTGCGCATTAGCTAAAGGTGTTAAATGTCCGGAAGTTGATAAATGCAAAGCTCAACAAATTCTTTCACAATACACTGACGGTAATACTGTTCCTGAATGGGCGCAAATTCCTATCGCAACAGCTTTAGAAAAAGGTGCATTAAACGATTCTCCTAACCCTAGAATGATTGCACCTTATAAAGATGCAACTCGTGCAGAAATTGCTGCTATGTTACAAAACATAAGAGTTAACGCAGGTATTGATAAAAATCCTGTAACAGCAAATAACGATTGTCCTATGTGTCCGGTAGACAAAAAAGCGTTTATCGAAAATGAAGAATTAGTGAAAATTCCTACACTTCAACTAGAATTCAAAGATCAAGTTACAGCAAAATCTTCACACGTAGGTCAAAAATTTGCAGCAAAAACTCTTGAAGACGTAACTATTAACGGCCATTTATATCCTTGTGGTTCAAACGTTCACGGTAAAGTTGTCGAAGTTATTCGTCCTAGCGGATGCCAAAAAGGTGCTTTAAAACTTGCATTTACAGATATTGAACACTGCGGTTGTAAAGCAACATTACCAAGACAAATTTTAACCGCACAAATTGACAAGTCAAACACTCCAAATATCGTTTCAAGACTTGTAACAGCTCCATTCACTTGGGCAGGTTCAATCGTCGGTATCGTTGGTAGAACAACAGGTGGTATGCTTACTACATTAGGTAACGCTGTCGAAGATGTTTCTACAGGCACAGGTATTGCTTTAGGCGAAGTATTCCAAGGTCAGTTACCTGCTGCAGGAAGAAGTGTATACGATGTTGTTAAGGATACGATTAAAGCTCCTATTGACCTTACAAGAACAGCCCTATCAGGTACAATGGGTCTATTCCAAACAACAGGAGACGAAGTTGCTTACTTAGTTGACGCAAAAGGTTTCAAAATCTCAGCAATTAACCCGAAAGAACACGTAACTATAGCTTTCGGTTGCAGTGGAGAATAGTAGTCTAATTCGTTCACTCATTCTAAAAGAAGCTCCGGCAGTAGTTTTTGCGGAGCTTCTTTACTTTTATTCACCTCAGATTGATTGATTTGGCTTCTATGTTATAATGAAATTAAGAATAGTTATAAAGGAGAAGGAAACAATGTCTTTACGCAATGAAAGAGTAAGAAAAGAGTTAATGCGCGATATTTCTGAGATTATACATCGTGAAATTCGTGGTTTGGAAGGTGTTGTATCTATTGTTGATGTAGAAGTTTCACACGATAATTCTTTTGCCAAAGTTATATACAGCGTCTTAGGTTCTCCTGAACAAGTTGAAAAAGATAAAGAAATTATAGAAAAAAATACAGGCAGAGTTCGCTACGAAGTCGGAAAAAGAATCAGGCTTCGGGTTACTCCTGAGATCAAATTTGTTTACAGTGACGGACTTGAACAAGGTTCACGTGTTCTTGATTTAATCGAAAAAATTTCCAGAGGCGAAATTAAGTAATGTTTGGTTTTTTGAATATTTACAAGCCTAAAGGTAAAACATCACACGATGTTGTTGCCATTCTTCGTCGCGTTACAAAAGTTAAACAAATCGGACATACAGGAACTTTAGATCCTTTTGCGGAAGGAGTTTTACCTGTTTGTATCGGAAAGGCAACCCGTTTAATTGAATACTTAGATGATGATAAAGCTTATATCGGAACAGTTCAATTCGGACAATCAACAACAACATATGATACAGAAGGTGATGTTGTAAATTCTTCTGAAAAAAAAGTTACTCTCAATGATATTGAAGAAGCGTTACCGCTTTTTCGTGGTGAAATTCAACAATTACCTCCTATATATTCTGCAATAAAAGTAAACGGCAAAAAGCTTTACGAATATGCAAGAAAAGGTGAAGAAGTAAAAGTTGAACCCAGAGTGGTAAATATATATAAACTTGAAATTGTAAGCTTTGACGAAGAAAAACAAACTTTGGACTTGCACATCGAATGTTCAAAAGGAACATATATTCGCTCGATTGCTCACGATCTTGGAGAAGCTTTAGGTTGTTTTGGGCATCTTATAAAACTTGTGAGAATCCAAGCGGGTAAGTTTGAGGTAAATGAATCAATAAAGCTTGATACATTAGAAACAAAAGAGCAGGTGCAAGACAATTTAATTTACCCTTTGGAATATCTTGATTACCCAAAATACGAGCTCAGCGAGAATGAAAAAGAAAAAGTTTCACACGGAATGGCACTTAATATTGATTTGCCGGACGGTATTTGTATTTTAACAAAACAAAATAACCTTATTGCTGTTGCAAATGTAGAAAATAAAAAAGCTAAAATGGCAAAAGTTTTTATTTAGTAGGCGCTACTTGTATGCCAAATCCCTCAAAAATATACTTATCTCTTGATTTAGATTTGAATTCTCTTGTAATTATAATATTACCTGTTCCGTCTTCTTTCATAATTCCGGAATCGACTGTTTCTTCTGAAATAGCTCCCTCTAATGGTTCAGGAACTTGAAGCGGTTTTATTACCGGAAATTCTGCAACAGGAGCTTCAGGCTTAACTTCAGGCTTAACAATTGTTTGTTTTACAGGCTGCTGTATTTCTTCAGTATTTGGGGATTCTTTTGTTTCTTCAATCTCTTCAGAAGCTTCTCGCTTTTCTTCGTTTAGAATAAGCTCTTGCTCTTGTTTTGGAAGGGTTGTTTTTTTATCTTGTTTTAAAATAATAGCAACACCAAAAGCTAAAATTGCTGCAATAATAACTACCAAAAGAGCTTTTTTGTTATCCATAAAACACCTGCTTTCTTGGTTATATTCTAATCTATAGAACAGTTTCAGTCAAGAAAAAGCAACTTTCCTTGTGCCTATTGCCTTTACCCCCTAAACGTGCTATAATTAACGCGTGTTTATTTGGAAAAAGGAGAATGCCTAATGGTAGAAAAGTATTCTGACGATGAATTTGAGGCTCTCTTAGGGAAGTATGATTACAACTTCAAACGAGGAGATATCGTCAAAGGTGTGGTTTGCGCATACGAATCTGACGGCGCAATAGTAGATATTGGTTCAAAAAGTACAGCTTTTGTTCCAAGTTACGAGGTGTCAGCTGATAAAAAGGCGCGTGTGGAAGATGTTTTAGAAAAAAATACTGAGTATGAATTTTTGATTACGAACGAATGCGATGAAAACGGTAAATTTAATCTTTCATACAAAAAAGTTCATTTAGCTCATACTTGGGCAGAACTTGCTAAAATTAAAGAAGCTGATGAAACTATCGCGGTTACAGTTACACAAACAGTTAAAGGCGGCTTAATTGTTGATGTTTCCGGCGTTCAAGGGTTTATTCCTCAAGGTCAATTATGTGCAAGAGAAACCGTATGTAATGCAGGGGATAAGATTGAAGTTAAGATTCTAACTCTTGATAAAGCGCAAAATAACTTGATTCTTTCGAATAGAAAAGTATATGAGACAAATATGGCTGAGACTCGCAAAAATGTATTCTCACAAATTGAAGTCGGACAAATCGTTAAAGGCGAAGTCGTAAGGATTACTGACTTTGGTGCTTTTGTTAATATTGGCGGAGTTGATTGCCTGTTACCGCTTTCTCAAATATCTTGGAAATGGGTTGAGCATCCGACTGATTTATTAAAAGTCGGTCAAGAAATTAATGTCGAGATTATAGATATTGACCATGACAAACAAAGAATCAGTTTGAGCTTGAAAAATACCGAGCCTGATCCTTGGATTAAAGCAGAAGAAGAACTTAAAGAAGGCGATGTAAAAGAGGGTGTAGTTACCAGAATTAAAGCTTTTGGTGCTTTTGTAGAAGTTCTTCCGGGCGTTGAAGCTTTATTGCCACAATCAGCGTTAACCGAATTACAAAATACAAAAAATATTATTGTAAAAACCGGTGATAAAATTGATACAAAAATTATTAAATTTAATCCAAAAGATAAACGTATTTCGTTAGGCTTGCCAACTGATGAAGTTTAATTAAAAAAAGTGAGGGGTTAACCCTCGCTTTTTTTATATCCTAATTGTTCTAATACTGCACATACCGATTCAGGTGCAAGCCCTATAATATTTTCAAAGCTACCCTCATACTTATCCAAAATGCCGTCAGGAAGCTCTTGGATTCCGTAGCTACCCGCTTTATCCAGAGGGTTAAATTCATCAACGTAATACTTGATTAAATCCTCGCTTAATTCTTTAAAACGCACATAGCTTGTAGTTGAAAGCAATGCTGCACGGTTTGTTTTGGTATTAATGCCACATAAAGACGTCACAACCATGTGAGTATTACCGGAAAGCTCACGCAACATTTTATAAGCATCTTCTTTATCTTTTGGTTTCCCTAAGATTTTATTGTGCAAAACAACAACGGTATCTGCACCTAAAACTATTTCATCATTCCCAACACGACGCACAACATCACAAGCTTTTTGAGTTGCCAAATCCTCAATCAAATCATAAGAAAAAACATCCGTTTCAAGTTTTTCTTCATAATTTGAAGGTATAACTTCAAATTCTAACCCTAAATCTGTTAGGATTTTTTTACGTCTTGGGGAATTTGATGCGAGTATTATTTTTGTCATTGTTTTGTCCTTTTTGTTGGGTTTCACCCAACCTACGTTCTATTTAGCTTTTATTCCCTTTATAATCTTAAAACCTTTTTCAGTAAATCCTTTTATACCAATCCTATGTTTTTCAACTAATTTAGTATAAAATCCATTATTAAAATCTAATAACGTACTTTTAATATTTTTCATAACGCTATTCCAAGTTTTCAAAAACGGCTTGTAATAATCGATTATTTTTCCTGTTCTATTTTCAATCACTAATTGAACTTTGCCAATTGTCAAACAAGTATTATCAAACATTTGATTGCGATTTCCGATTGGAACCAGATTCTGTCTTGAATCAATTAACTCCCCGATTTCTCTATTTTTATGATCGTATAAAGATAATCGTTTTGTTCTTGTAGATTCAAAAGAATATTCGGTCTGCTTGTAAAGAGTTTCTTTATCCATTTTGGTCAAAATTTGTTCTAGCTGTTCATAAGACTCATAATCAAGTCGTCTTGTTGTTTTATTAGCTTGAAAATTTACATTAGATTGAATAGCCTGTACTTTCATTTTATAACCTTTTTCTTTTTTTGTCGGGTTAGTAATCCCGACCTACTTTATATATTTTTGTAAGCGTATGCGAACATAAAAATTTCCCATTTTTCATTTTTAATTTTCAATTAAATCAATATCCGTTTGTTATAAACTCACGGTTTCTGAACTCTGCGCCAAGCTCGTGAGCTATTCTTTCACAGTTTTCTACATTGATTTCACGTTCATCAAATCCTGTTACTATACTAGCATAAGTCTTAATTCCTGCTTTCTTACAACATCTTAAGAAATCTTTTACTGCCTCGTAAGCGTTATCAATTTTAGGCTGACAAATTTCATTATACTGCTCTGCGTTATCAGAATTTAAGCTAACAGAAGCTTCGTCTAACAAGCCTTTAAACTCTTCTGCTACGTTCATTTTGTAAATTGCATTAGCATGCCCGTTAGTATTCACTCTGATTTTTATTTCAGGATAATTTTCTCTCAAATACTGAGCAAAAGCTTTCATCATATCTTTTTTTAAGAAAGGTTCGCCATACCCGCAAAACACTACATTTTGCGGCAAAATTAGCTCCCTCTCCATAGGGAGAGGGGTGCTACGCACGTAGAATTTTTCTAAAATTATATTATCATTACAATTTTTAAGTGCGGAGCTGGGGTGAGGGGTCAAAAATCCTTCAAACTGCTCTATCACATCTTCTAAAGTATAATTATCATCGTGCCACATTTCAGCTCCGCAAACATCATCTTTTTGCTCGCGTAAGCAAAATACGCAAGAATTTGAACAAGCATTCGTAAGATTTACATAAACCGTTTTTGGATTAGGCTCGTTATTAATTGAATAAACTAAAGTATACATTTCTACCTTCCTAAATGTTCTTCCACACGTTTTGCAATCGAATCAAAGCCCTCGATAAGCCCCAAATTTTTACCCCCTATGTTTTTTGAATAATAAAGCACAGGCACATATTCTCTTGTATGGTCAGTTCCTTCTACAGTCGGATCGCAACCGTGATCTGCAGTGATTACCAATAAATCTTCTTCAGTAATTAACGGAAGAATTTCATCTAAATAAGTATCAATTTCTTCAATAGCTTTTCCGTACCCTTCAGCGTCATTTCTGTGTCCGTAAAGCATATCCGTATCAACAAGATTTGTGAAAATTATTTCTCTGTTTTCGTCAGTTATATTAATTCCTTCGTAAACCATTTCAGAAAGCGGAAGCTCACCTTTCAAAGCCTTGATGGTTAATTCTAAACCTTCTTTATTAGAACCTGTATGAATTGCGTGAGTAATACCTGCTTTTGAGAAAATATCTTCAATTTTACCGATACCGATAACTTTCGCACCGGAATCTTTAACTCTGTCTAACACTGTTTTCTTAGGCGGAGCCATTGAATAATCGCGTCTGTCTTTAGAAATTCTTGTAGGTTTTCCGTCAATAATTTTATAAGGACGAGCAATTACACGAGCAACGTTATAATTACCCTCATCCAATAATCTACGAGCGATTTCGCACCATTCATAAAGTGTCTCAAGCGGAATCATATCAGTATCAACAGCAATTTGGTAAACACTATCTGCAGAAGTATATACAATAGGAAACTTAGTTTCGTGGTGCTCATCGTTAAGCTTTTCAATAATAGCGGTACCGCTAGCCGGACAATTAGCAAGGATTCCGCCACAGTTGGTTTCTTCAATAAACTTATCTAACAATTCTTGAGGAAATCCATTCGGAAATGTCGCAAAAGCTTTTTCGCTGACAAGCCCTGCAATTTCCCAGTGACCGGTTGTTGTATCTTTGCCTTTTGATTTTTCTTTTAGAGTTCCGTATTGACCTAAAGGAGTTGAAGTCTTTTCTATTCCTTCAAATTCTTGAATATTACCAAGTCCTAAAGCTTCAAGCACAGGAACATCAAGACCACTGTTAAAAGAACAAACATTTCTTAAAGTATTACATTTTTCAGTATCACCGAATTCTGCGCAATCCGGTAATGCGCCAATACCCATTGAATCTATTACAATAATGATTGCTCTTTTTTTTGTCA
>CAYSIO010000003.1:0-21632 GCA_964431115.1 uncultured Vampirovibrio sp. | reverse complement strand
ATGCAAGCGGATCTACAGCCGGATAAATACCAAGCTGAGCGATTTGTCTTGAAAGAACCGTTGAAGCATCCAAGTGCGAGAATGTAGTCGCTGGAGCCGGGTCAGTCAAGTCATCCGCAGGAACATAAATCGCTTGAACAGATGTGATTGAACCGTCTTTTGTAGATGTAATACGTTCTTGTAATTCACCCATTTCAGTTGCAAGAGTTGGCTGATAACCTACAGCTGACGGCATACGCCCAAGAAGCGCAGATACTTCTGAACCTGCTTGAGTAAATCTGAAAATATTATCAATGAATAATAATACGTCTTGTTTTGAAAAATCACGGAAGTATTCTGCAGCAGTAAGAGCAGAAAGACCAACTCTCATACGAGCTCCGGGTGGTTCGTTCATCTGACCGTAGATAAGCGCAACTTTATCGATAACGCCTGATTCTTTCATTTCGTTCCACAAGTCGTTACCTTCACGAGTTCTTTCACCTACACCACCGAATACTGATACACCGGAGTGCTCAGATGCGATGTTGTGAATAAGTTCCATAATAAGAACGGTTTTACCTACACCGGCACCACCGAATAAACCGATTTTACCACCTTTTTGATATGGTTGGATTAAGTCAATTGCTTTAATACCTGTCTCAAGAATCTCAATTTCAGTATTTTGGTCAACTAATTTTGGTGATTCTCTGTGGATTGGCAAGTAGTCATTAGTTTCAATTGGACCCATTTCGTCAACCGGTTCACCGATTACGTTAAGGATTCTACCTAAGATTGGCTTACCAACAGGAACTTTAATAGGTTCACCGGTATTAACAACCTTCATTCCTCTTTTTAGACCATCAGTAGATGACATTGCAACTGTTCTTACTCTATTAGAACCAAGCATTTGTTGTACTTCTGCTACAACAACAGTGCCGTCATCCATTGTTATATTCAAAGCGTTATAAATTTCAGGCAATTCGCCTTGTTGAAATTCAACGTCAATGACCGGACCAATAATTTGGGTAATTAAACCCTCATTCTTGTTTAAAGTCTGCATAAATCTCTCCTCTTTTTAATAAGTAGATTATACTATAACTTTTAAGATAAAACAAGAAAGGAATATTGTTTATTTTTTGTTTTTTAAATTAATTCAATTAAAAAAGATAATCTTTTTTAAAGAAATGTAACGATTATTTTTAAAATAAGCAATTTTTAATATTGAAGATATTTTACTTGTTCATAAAAGTGCATAAGTGTAGAAAGGTTTTATTATGCCAATAAACCCCATCTTGTTATGCTATCAACAAGAAAAACTTCCGAAAGTATTTGAAGACTACATAATGATGAGAAAAGCGGTCGCTCCCAATGAAGAAGACTCGATTTTCGCAGAAGCTCTCCCTGTCTACGGTCAAATTAATGACGTAGAAGAACATATTGAAAATAAAGATTTTGATACTGCGGGCGCAATAACTTCCTTAGCAGTGCTGAAAGGACCGGAAGAAATTGACGAATTATTTTCTGCTGCAAAACAAATAAAGAATATGCTTAAAGGCAAAGAATATCAACATCCGTTTAATTATGCAAAAGCCGAATTAGAAAGCTCTTTTTTTAGAGATTCGACACTTGCCAAGCATATGAATTATAGGTCTAAAGACTGCGTTTTTCCTAAGCTTTCTGAATGGTTACTAAAAAAAGATATATGCTTATTAGATACAAAATTTGGCAATTTTATCTGCAAAGTTTTAAATATAAAATTTACACACATTGAGACTACATTAGAAAGTATTACGTCAACACCTGAAAGAAAGATCTTCTTAGAAGCAGTAGAATTTAATACAAAATCCATTCCAAAAGAAATTATTGCCCGTTCTCTTGCTCGAACAAGCAAAATAGGTACCTTAGCTCTTGCAACCATAGAAGGGATAGATATCAAAAATGACATTCAAGACGGAGCAGATCCTTTCAAAGAAATAGCCAAAGGCGCTATTAGTCTGGGAGCTACTATAGGCAGTATAGGGATATTGAGTGCAATAGGTTCAAAATACGGTGGTCCTACAGGCTCAGTTGTTGGTACCACCGCGGGGACGGTTTTAGGAGCGTTGACAGCAAGAAGTCTGGATCAATCTTCTTTTGAATAAAGATTTTTGAAGTATTCAAAACTTTCTTTGTACTTATTAAATAATCTCAAATGATGTTCTTTGGCATAAGGTAGCAGAGCTTTTAGCGTATCCAATGCGTCTTGCGGTGAAATGCTTCTAAAAGCAACAGAAATTTCTAATCTGTATAATGTGCCATTAATATTTGTAGAATGAATACATCTGTCCATTCCTTCTTTAAAGTATTTCATATTAACAGCTTTAAAATTTGTATTATTGTTTGTTGCTTGGATTTTGTGGATTTGCATATATTACTCCTTAAAATAGATATAGTTTAGGTCATTCTTCTTTTGAATAAAGATTCTTAAAGTATTCAAAACTTTTTTTATAATCTTCAAATAACCATAAATGATGTTCTTTTGCATATGGTAGCAGAGCTTTTAGCGTATCCAATGCATCTTGCGGTGAAATGCTTCTAAAAGCAACAGCATTTTCTAAACAGAAAAGTGTTTCATTAATATTTGTAGAATGAATACATCTGTCCATTCCTTCTTTAAAGTATTTCATATTAACAGCTTTGAAATTTGTATTATTGTTTGTTGCTTGGATTTTGTGAATTTGCATTTAGGACTCCTTAATAAGTGTATATTATCATTAGTGAAAACTATTTTCAATAATGATAATATACCCAATCACTCTGCCTCCTCAATCACTTAGTCACTTATTACAAATCCGCCGGACATTTACCTTTTTTTAGCATTTCAATCAAAGGTTCTATAAACTCTTCCTCCCCTTCACCTTCTGTTTTTAGGGTATAATAGGAAATTTCTGCCAATTCTTTACAGATTGGTAAAATAGACTTACCTTCTATCTTGGATTCAAGAGCTGTACGAGCAACTTTATAACGCAATTCTTTTATTTCATTTGTCGTAAATTTGTTTAAAACCTCTTCAGCTTCTTCCATTGCTGAAGCAGAATACATAATCCCTTTATATAAAGCCGGAATAGAATATTCAAGCCCATTAGCGACACAATCGTGATTGCGGATTTCGATAAAATTTCTCAATCTGATTTCAGGAAAGTATAGGTTTGAATGCAATTTCCAATCTTCTATTGTCGGGAAAAAACCTTCAAAACCCTTTTCCATATATTGTTTAAAGGTCAAACGCCCGTTCAGACTCACACATTTACCTTCTCTATTAATAAATATCATAGGCGTTTCCAGTAATTGATTAACGTAGTCTTTGAAACACATATTTTTATTAAAATCAGTAGCAAATCCGCATCTTTCGTTATCGGTATTTAACCAAGCAAGAGCACGAAAAGACTTATAACCTGTGTCAACTCCGCCTCGTATTCTTGAATTGGCAAACATTGCCGTAGCAAATGGCATCATTAAATTTGCAAGGCGAAACTTACGCATTGCATCTTCTTCAGATTTAAAGTCAATACCAACTTGAATACCTGCAGTTTCTCTCATCATAACATCTGACAAAATTCCCCAAAGATAATTTGCCATAACGTGATATCTTTTTTTAGGAAGAAGTTTTATATTTTTATATGTTGTCTTAGGAGATACTCCAACATTCAAAAACTTAATATCAAAATCTTCTAAAATAGGTGCTAAAGCTCTATCAATCTCTTCTACCCGTCTTTTTAAATCGCGAACATATTGTTGAGGCTCAAGGCTTAATTCAAACTGACAACCCGGCTCAAGTGTAATTGTTTCATGCAGTTTTTTAAGCCCTATTATTGAAGTTCCGTCCAGAATGTAATCCCAATTATCAACTTTAGCAAATTCTCTCAAAAGCTCACACATTCCATAATCGCCTTCATATGGAATAACATTTTTCCCATACATTGAAACAGGAATTCTCTCGTATTCCATACCTATTTTTTGTTCCATTTTACAACCTAAAATGAATTCGTCTAATAGTTGGGCGTATTCTAAACGTTCTTCTGTTTTTAACATTGTGTACTCCTATGTTTAATTATAATTCAAAAAAGGCGTTAGGACATTAAGGCATTAAGACGTTAAGTTCATTAAAAATATAAAATTTGTGAGCGTTAGCGAACTAAAAGAACTTAACGACTTAAAGACTTAAAGACTTAATGTCTTTTTTACAAAATCTACCTTACCTCACATAAACCCTTTAAACATTTCCCTATTTGTATTATTATGAATAGCATGATGGACTATTTACAACGAGCAAAGTTCTTTAGAACAAAAAAAAGATTAGGACAAAATTTCCTCGTAAATCCTGAAGTAATTGAGGATATACTTGATTATGCACAAATTACAAAAGATGATATCGTGCTGGAAATCGGTCCCGGTGTCGGTTTTGTAACGGAACAGTTAGTAAAATATGCTAAAAAAGTTATCGCGGTCGAACTTGACGAAGAAGCTATTCGTGAGCTAAAGAAGCTCGAATGTGATAATTTGAAACTAATTCATAACGACATTCTAAAAACTGATTTAGCAGAATTAACAGGTGGCGAAAAAATAAAGGTTGTTGCAAATATCCCTTATTATATTACTTCACCAATCATTGCTCATTTATTAGGTGAAATTGATGATTTAGCAAACAAAAATCGCGCGGTGATTGAAGATATTATTTTAATGGTTCAAGAAGAAGTTGCAAGAAGAATTGTGGCTACAGAAAAAAGTTCCGCTAAACAATACGGACTTTTGACTATTCTTTCTCAATTCTGGGCAGATTGTTCGATCGTAAGGCTTGTTGGTCGTCGTTCTTTTTACCCTGCGCCAAAGGTTAATTCAGCTTTGGTTTCATTAAAAGTCAGAAAAGAACCTTTATTGAAATTAAGTGACTATACATTCTTTAGAAGAGTAATAAAAGCAGCTTTCGCGCAAAGAAGAAAAACTCTCAAAAACTGTCTTCTAGGCGGTGGTTTTGATAGGGATAAAATTGTTCAAGCTCTTGAAAAAATGGGCTTAGATGAAAACATTCGTGGTGAAAAACTTTCGATTGCACAGTTTGGTGAGCTGTCGGAGCTGTTGAGATAATGGAAAATTGAAAGTGGAAAATAGAAAATTATTAAATTCGCTCCGCTCATAAGTATTGTAGGTTGGGGTAGAAATCCCAACAAGAATGTTAATAAAACAATTCTATGGCTTTGCGCATTTTTATATCTAGGTCTTTTATTCTATTATTCAATATGATTAGTAAACTTTCTTTATCAATTTCTTTGAGGTTATCACCATATCTTACGGCATCAAGAGTTACACGAGCTAACGACTCTATTATTTGTATTTTAGCAGATATTATATTGAGCTTGTTTTCTAAAATTTCTAAGTCCATATTGAGTCCTTTCTTATGTGTCATCCCGAACTTGTTTCGGGATCTTATCAGAATGGAATGCAAATACCAAACCGGTAAGATGCTGAAACGAGTTCAGCATGACAACTCGTTGTTGCTATTAATGTTATAACATCAAGAGCAACAAAATGTCAACATAGCTTGCTATAATAATAGCAACGAGGTGTAAAATGATATCTAAAAAACTTAGAAATATTGGTAATAGTTGGGGAATTATTCTCCCTAAAGCTATTCTTGAAGGATTAGGAATCAACCCAGTTTTAGACGAGGTTGAACTTTATATCGAAAACAACGAAATCAGAATCCGCAAAGTTAAGAAGGATTAAAAATTACAAATTTCTTCCTCCCCAGCGGGGGAGGATTGAGGTGGGGGCTAATCAATGAACACAAACGCACTCCGCATTCCCCTCTCCAGGAAGCGAAGCGGAAGGCGGAGAGGGTAGAATTTCTTAACGAGGTACGAGTTTAGAAATTCGGGTGAGGACAAAATTATGAACACAAACGCATTATTTAAAATAGGCTATGGTCTTTATATTTTAAGCGCAAACGAACAAGGCAAAGACAACGGATGTATTGTTAACACCGTCATGCAAGTAACTTCAGACCCTTGCCAAGTTGCGGTTTGCGTAAACAAATCTAACTACACTTGCGAAATGATACAACATACAAAAAAGTTTAATATTTCTGTTCTAGCGGAAGGAGTCGGTTTCGATGTGTTCAAAAACTTCGGCTATCAATGCGGAAGAAATGTTGAAAAATTTGCTAATTTTACGGATGTTAAACGCAGTCCTAACGGCGTTCTGTACATTACAAAAGATACAAATGCTTATATGTCAGCTTATGTTCAACAAGAAATTGATTTAGGTACACATATTATGTTTATTGCGCAGCTTGTAGAAGCAGAAGTCTTATCCGATAAACCGACTGTAACTTATGATTTTTATCAAAAAAATATTAAACCAAAGCCCGAAACAACATCAGCAAAAGGCTGGCGCTGTAAAATTTGTGGATATGTTTATGAAGGTGAAAATTTACCAAGTGATTTTATTTGTCCAATTTGCAAACACGGCGCTGTAGATTTTGAGAAGATATAAAATTAGCCCTCACCCCAACCCTCTCCCACCGGAGAGGGGGTCAATGTTGCAAAAGGTTTGAGAATAGCTTATACTGTTAGAGCGAACATTGAAAAACAGTGACTAAGTTATGAAGTGACCAAGTGTTAAAAAAACATATAATCCTTGATCACCTGATCACTGGATTCTTGATCACTGAAACTCATGGGGATGTACTGGTTTTGACGCTGTGATCGGTAAGTCCGGGTTGCGAGTCCGAGCGCTGTTCTCGGTTATCAACGAGCACTTAAAAAGAAACGACGAAAAAGTAGTTTCATTGGCTGCTTATAGAGCTTCTAAAGAAGTTGCTATGGCTGCATAATTATTGCAGTTAGCCCCTCTAGTCCGACCAGCTTGCCGTTTGGCTAGATGAGATTATGCAAGACGCAGTGCGCAAATGGTAGTATGCGCATCAAGACTACTACCGACGGTTAGGCTTCCGTAAAAAGTCTTTGATTCAGATTAGGTTAGGTAACTTTCCGTGCTGAGTCGAGATAATAAGTTACTACACTCGTAGATATCAGTTCTTATCCACAATGGACGTGGGTTCGACTCCCACCATCTCCACCAATAAAAATGCCTGCCTTGAGCAGGTTTTTTTATTGGTTTGATAGACTGAGGAATTACAGCAACCTTAGTGGGTTCGGCATTATTAGCTTAAGCTAGTAGACTTTCCTTTACAAAGTAACAAATGGCAAAATTTTTCTTGTTTGTTTTTTAATCTTCTTATAGAATATAGTGGTGTGTATTATTGGAGTTAAGATATGAAAAAGAAAGATTTATACGAAACAGTGTCGTATAACGGCTTGAATTCTCTTGCAGAAGTACTTGAAAGCTGTATGGAAAAGTATTCCGATTACAAAGCTATTACTGATAAATATAACAATGTTTATATGACCTATGGTGAACTTAGAGAAGAGATGAACCTTTTTGCAACGGGTCTTCAATCGCTTGGTGTTAAAAAGGGGGATAAAGTTGGGCTATTTGCAGAAAGCAATGGGCTTTGGATGGCAACCTCTTTGGCAATCCAAAAATGTGGTGCTGTAGATGTCATTCGCGGCTCTAATGCTCCAATAGAAGAGCTTCATTACATAACTGCGCACGCTGATTGTAAAGGCTTAATCCTTCGTGATGATAAGCTATACAATTTAATGAAGCCTTTCTTAGAAAAATATCGTCTTGATTTTGTTATAATTACATACTTAAACGGCGATGTAGATACAGCAAACATTAAAACGAAAATTTACACTCACCAAGATATTATTCAGCTCGGGAAAGAAAATAAGTTTACTCCTGTTAAAATGGATAGGAACAACGATTGTTCTATTTTATACACGTCAGGCACAACAGGAAATCCGAAAGGTGTATTGCTAAACCAAGAAAGCACAATTTATCAGCTTGAAATAGCACATCAAGGTTTTCAATCTTTTCCGGGAGAGAATACTTTACAAATCCTTCCTATCTGGCACGCTTATGAAAGAGTTGGGCAATGTTATTATATTTCTCGTGGTTGTAACCTCCATTACACAACATTATCAGGCTTAAAAAATGATTTAGCTAATTATGAAATAAATACATTAATGTCAGTTCCACGTATTTGGGAATCAATTCGTACCGGTATTTATCAAAAAATTAAACAAACATCACCGGTTATGTATGCAATATTTGATTTTGCGATAAAAACTTCCATATCATATAAAACTCACAGAATGTATGGTGAAAGAAGAATAACCAATAAATTGACTTATAACACCTTGTCTACTATAAGACACAGAATAATTCGTTCTTTCATCAAACCTTTCCATGTTCTGTTCTACAATACTTTGTATAAAAAGCTTAAAAAAGCTGTTGGCTTAGATAAGATCAGAGCATCAATTTCTGGTGGCGGGGCATTATCTATGCAAGACGAATTATTCTATGATGCAATTGGTGTAAACCTAAGAATCGGATATGGTCTTACAGAAACAGCTCCGGTTTTAACCTTAAGAAATGTTACGGATAAAAACTTCTTAGGCTCAGCCGGTACGCCGGTTCAGGGTACTGATTTAAAAATTGTTGATCCTAAAACAATGCAGGAACTTCCTAAATTCAGAAAAGGTCTTGTAATAGTAAAAGGGCCGCAAATTATGAAAGGCTATTACAAAGATGAAGAAGCAACAAAAAAAGTTATGACCGAAGACGGATATTTTATTACAGGCGATTTGGGTTGGTTAACCAATGAAAATAATCTGGTTCTTGTTGGCCGTTTAAAAGAAACTATTGTTCTTTCCAGCGGAGAAAACGTCGAGCCTGTTCCTATTGAAGAAGCTATTTTGTTGAGTCCGTATATCGACCAGATTGTTCTTGTAGGTCAAGACAGAAGCGGAGTTGGAGCATTAATCGTTCCTTCAAAAGAAGCTTTGGAAGAATGTGGAATTAATATGAAAAATCTGCAAAGTTATAGAGATAATATTCTGAGCGATTCAAAACTTGAAAATCTTATAAAAACAGAAATTAATACTCATATAGTGAACAAACCAAACTTAAGAGTGTTTGAAAAAGTTAAACAATTTACACTTTTAAAAGAATCATTCAGCGTTGAAAACGGCTTAATGAGTGCGACACAAAAAGTTAAACGTAATAAAGTTTTTGAAAAATACGACGACGTTATAAGTAAAATGTATAAATAATATGATTTTAGAATAAAGTTTTTTCAACAAGCGCACAGATAATATGCCCTAGCATAATGTGCGCTTCTTGTATTATAGAAGTCTGATTAGAAGGCACTTTTATTATACAATCACAGATTTCATCCATAAGACAAGAGTTCATTCCGGTAAGTCCGATAACTTTTAGTCCGAGCTTTTTAGCTTCTTCTATTGATTTGATTATGTTTTTTGAGTTACCGGATGTAGAAATCGCAACAAAAATATCCCCTTCAACGCCATATGCTTGAATCTGACGCGGAAAAACATATTCGTGGCTGTAATCGTTTCCAACGGCAGTAATTATAGAAGTATTTGTAGTAAGCGCAATTGCATTAAGAGCAGGCCTATCTAAATTAAACTTAGACACAAGCTCTGCCGCAAGGTGTTGTGCATCGGCTGCTGAGCCACCATTTCCTGCAAAAAGAACTTTTTTATTATTTTTATAAGCTTCCACAATAAAATGAACCGCTGTGTTAACAGATGATAGAATTGAATCTGAGCGCAAAATCTCTTCTTTGGTTTCAATTGATTTTTTGATATATTTTTGGATTTCGTTTTTCATTAAAAATATTATAGCAGTACTCTTTTAACTTTGGCAAGGCTATTGAAAATTTAGTGAAAAAGTTATAGCTAAACATCTAACAATGCATATGTCGCAATTCGTGATTTATCCCCGCTTGCGTCGTTATGTTTATACCCTCTTTATAATACCATTAAACAGAATGGAGAAGTTGGTTAAAGGTTTGTAAATGGGTGAGTTCATTAAAGAAAATGTAGAGAAAATAAATTTTCAAAAAAATAATCAGCCAGAACATTATTCTTGTTCTCCAAAAATTTCTGTAATCATTCCCATATATAATGTTGAAAAATATCTTGTGGAATGTCTTGAAAGCGTGATTAGCCAGACATTGAAAGAGATTGAAATTATTTGCATAAATGACGGTTCTACTGATAATTCTGGTAAGATTTTGGATAAATATGCTACAAAAGATAACAGAATAAGAGTTGTTCATAAAGAAAATGAAGGTGTCGGAAAAACAAGAAATTTAGGAATAAAGACTGCTCTTGGGGAATTTGTTTGTTTTATGGATCCGGATGATTTATATCCAACTAACGATATATTAGAAGTCTTGCATAACAAAGCAAAAGAAAATAATGTCTTGATAGCTGGTGGGGAATTTTCAGAATTTAATAGTAATATGGAACCATACGAATTTAAACAAAGCTTTGGGAAATCTTCTAATGGATATTTATTTTCAAGAAGCGAAATTACAGAATACAAAAATTATCAATTTGACTATGGTTTTACCAGATTTATATATAATAGGGATTTTTTAATTGAAAACAATATTTTCTTCCCTGATTATAAACGTTTTGAAGATCCTGTATTTTTCGTAAAAGCTTTATTTGCAGCTAAAGAATTTTATGCCGTAAATAAAATAACTTATGGTTCTAGAGTTTTTCACAAGCCAATTTCCTTATCTAACAAAATAATAAAAGATTGCCTCAAGGGAATTTATGAAAATTTAGAATTTGCCAAGACAAATAATCTATACGAACTTGAAAATTATTCGACTGAACGTTTCTGGGAACATTATTCCTACTATAGGTCATACTTAGATAACGAAGACAAGGCTTTTGTTAGAAAATTCTATCAATATAAGAAAATCAGGAATTCTCTATTTAAAAATAACATTAAAATTTTTGTACAATCTTTTTTTTCAATAAAAAATTCGCCAAACAAAAAACATAAAATTGTTACAATCTTGGGTATAAAAATAAAATTTCGAAAGAAACTAAAATGAATAATAAAAAACTAAGTATCATCACAATTTGTTATAACGAACCGGATGTTGAAAAGACTTGCGAAAGTATTGTCAATCAGACTTGGCAAGATTTTGAATGGATTGTAGTGGACGGCGGCTCAAATAAAGAAACCTTAGACGTTTTCGAAAAATACAAAAGCAAAATGACTGTTTTTATCTCTGAACCGGATGAAGGCATATATAATGCAATGAACAAAGGGATAAAATTAGCAACCGGAGAATATCTCAATTTCCTTAATGCAGGAGATTGTTATACAAACTCTGAAGTTTTAGCAAATGTCGTTGATAAATTGAACTGTGATATAGTTTCAGGTGATTTAAAATTCATAAATCCTGACGGCACATCTACTCTTTGGAAAGCTGAAGATAAAGTCGATAATAGACTTTTGATTACAGGAACATTGCCTCATCCAAGTTCATTTATCAAAAATGAATTATTTAAAAAATATGGCGGATATAATGAATCGAATAAGATTGTTTCAGATTGGGAAAAATGGATAGAATTTTTTAAAGTTCAAAATTGCAGCTATAAACATATAGATCTTCTCTGTTGTGATTTCAATATGGACGGAATTTCATCAAGAAATATAGAACTTTGCAATAAAGAACGAGAGCTTGTAATTAACAGATACTTTACGTCTAAAGAAATCGACAAAGCTTTGAACAACATAAAATATTCTTTATTCGAACGGATATTTTCTATCAAAAACGGTTATTTAAACAGGTATAAAATCATTACGGTTTTAGGATTACAAATCAAAATCAAAAGGAGTAAATAAATGAAAAAAGTTCTTATTACCGGTATAACAGGACAGGACGGTAGTTATTTAGCAGAATTATTATTGGAAAAAGGATACGAAGTGCACGGTATGAAAAGACGTGCAAGCTCTTTTAATACTTCAAGAATCGATCATCTTTATCAAGATATTCACGAACATTCTAATTTCAAATTGCATTATGGTGATTTATCAGACTCATCTAATTTGATTAGACTTGTACACGATATTCAGCCTGACGAAATTTATAACTTGGCTGCACAATCACACGTAAAAGTTTCTTGGGATTGTCCTGAATACACAGCTGATAATGATGGTCTTGGCACACTGCGTCTTCTTGAAGCAATCAGAATAAATAATTTAGAAAAGAAAACCAAATTTTATCAAGCTTCAACTTCAGAATTGTATGGACTAATCCAAGAGCCAATCCAGAATGAAAAAACTCCTTTTTATCCGCGTTCTCCATATGGTGTTGCAAAACTTTATGCATATTGGATTTGTGTAAACTATAGAGAATCTTTCGGAATCTTTGCTTCAAACGGTATTTTGTTTAACCACGAATCACCAAGAAGAGGCGAGACTTTTGTTACAAGAAAGATTACAATGGCAGCAACTAAGATTAAGGTTGGTTTACAAGATAAATTGTACTTAGGTAATCTTGATGCAAAACGTGACTGGGGACACGCAAAGGATTATGTAGAAGGTATGTGGAGAATTTTACAACAAGACAAGCCACAAGATTATGTACTTGCAACAGGCACAACAACTTCTATCAGAGACTTCTGTAAAATGACATTCAACGAGCTTGGTTATGATATTGAATTCATTGGAGAGGGTGTAAACGAAAAAGGTATAGATAAAGCGACCGGCAAAGTGCTTATTGAAGTTGACCCTAGATATTTCCGTCCTGCAGAAGTAGATTTGTTGCTAGGTGATAGCTCAAAAGCAAGACGTGAATTGGGTTGGGAGCCAAAATACGATTTACAAATGCTTGTAAAAGAAATGGTTGAATCAGATTTAGAATTAGCGAAGAAAGAAAAAACACTTCGCGAAAGCGGCTACAAAGTCTTAATCCCACAGGAGGCGTAGGTAAATGAGAATTAAAATAATACAAAATATTATTGATAAAATAAGAGGCAAAAATAAAACATCGAAATATCTCTCTGATATTCATAAACAAAATTTGATGCTTTCGAAACAAATTGATGATTTAAAGTATATATTTTTACCTACTCTTAGCCTCCATAAAGAAACTTTTTCTAAATATAAAAACTTTTATCTAAACAAAGAAATCGCTATACTAGGGGCCGGCCCATCACTTAAAGATTATTCTCAAATGGAAAATGTTATACATATTGGTGTTAATTTTGTTTTTACTATGCCAAATATTGATTTGGATTACTTATTTGTTCAAGACGATTTGTCCAAATGCGATAAAAAAAATTTAAATATGCAACAAGCAGCCAACAAATATAAAGGAAATTTATGTAAAAAATTCTACGGAATACATCCTCAGCATTGTGGCATTGCTGAATTTAATTTTCGAGAAGCCAACGCTGAAAGATATTATTTTATAGATCAAGAAACTCCAACATCTGAAATGGCTATTTCTTCAAGCGATATATCTTCCAGACCATTAAACGAATGGAGTTCTGTTATTTTTGCAGCTCTTGAATTTGCGTTATGGACACATCCTAAAAGAATCTATATAATCGGTTGCGATTGTGCTAAAAATGGTCATATTTATTGGAATAACGAAAATGCCTTTTGTGCTTTTGAAGATAGATTAAAATATGGCTGGAGCAAAATGAAAGAATATATAGATAGACATTATCCGGACATAGAGATTGTTTCTATTAATCCTGTAGGTCTAAAAGGTTTGTTTAAAGATGTTTATACAAAATAAAATGTTAAATAATACAAAACTTTATATTGACTCTAAAAGACTAAAAGGAACACTAATGAACAAAAACATAAAGATCTACATAGCAGGACATAGGGGGCTTGTCGGAAGCGCAATCAAGCGTGAACTTGAGGCAAAAGGCTATAATAATCTTATTTATAGAACACACGCAGAGCTTGATTTGACCGACTCAAAAGCTGTCGAAGAGTTTTTTGAATCCGAAAAACCTGATTGGGTTATCCAAGCTGCTGCAAAGGTTGGCGGGATTCACGGTAACAATACCTATCCTGTTGAATTTATGCTTGAAAACCTAAAAATTCAAAACAATATTATTGAAAACTCATACAAAACAGGTGTGAAAAAACTTCTTTTCTTAGGCTCTAGCTGTATCTATCCTAAAAATACTCCACAGCCAATGAAAGAAGAATATTTGCTTTCAGATTACTTAGAAAAAACAAACGAAGGCTATGCTCTGGCTAAAATCTGTGGCATAAAGCTTTGTAATTATTACAATCGCGAATACGGTACAAACTTCTTATCAGTAATGCCTTGCAACCTCTACGGAATCGGTGATAATTATCATCCGGAAAACGCACACGTAATTCCGATGCTAATCCGCAGATTCCACGAAGCAAAAATTAATAACTTGCCTGAGACAACTGTTTGGGGAACAGGAACTCCAAGAAGAGAATTCCTCTTCGCAGATGATTTAGCAGAAGCGGTTGTCTACTTGATGGAAAACAAAGACGCAAAAGATATCGGAGAATTCATAAACATAGGCTCAGGGTATGATATGCCAATCTCCGAAATAGTTGAACTTATTAAAGAAACCGTTGGTTATAATGGCAGATTAGTTTATGACACGACAAAACCTGATGGCACAATGCTCAAGCTAATGGATGTTTCAAGAATGAATGCACTTGGCTGGAAAGCTAAAACCAACTTAAAAGAAGGTCTAAAAATAGCATACAACGACTTCTTAAAACGTACTGAGCAGGCATAATCTCATTCTTTAATAGCATTCCATAAACCGCAAGTTCCATGCTATAATATTTTCCTATAAAGGAGATAATTATGGATAAATTGAAAATCGGTCTTATTGGTCTCGGTACAGTCGGTTCTGGCGTGTTCAAAAGTCTTGCAAAATTTGACAATATTGAGATTACAAAAATTGCTGTACGAAACATTAACAAGCCTCGCTCAGTTGAGGTTCCGACCGAAATTTTAACGGATAATCCATATGATGTTGTTAATCACCCTGAAATAAATGTTGTAGTTGAGCTTATGGGTGGTGTAAATCCTGCTTGGGATTACATAAAAACTGCGCTCGAAAACGGAAAACATATTGTTACTGCGAACAAAGAACTTCTTGCAAAAAAAGGTGAAGAGTTATTTAACCTTTCAGAAAAGCACAACAGAGTTGTGCTCTACGAAGCGGCAATTGCAGGTGGTATCCCGCTAATTATGCCAATAAAAACGATTCTTGCAGGTAATAAAATAAACAAAATCCAAGCAATTTTAAACGGTACGACAAATTATATCCTTACAAAAATGGATGCAGACGGTGCAAGCTATGAAGATGTTTTAAAAGAAGCTCAAGAATTAGGCTACGCTGAAACGGATCCAACAGGTGATGTTGAAGGGTTTGATGCTGCATATAAAATTACAACTCTTGGAACAATTGCGTTCAATTCTCGTATAAAATTCGACAATGTATACAAAGAAGGTATTACAAAAATCCGCAAAGAAGATATGAAAAAAGCTAATGAGTTAGGTTACAAAATTAAGCTTGTTGCTTCTGCTAGTATTGATGAAGAAAATAACGCAGATGTGAGAGTTCATCCAATGCTTGTTCCAAAATCAAATATGCTAGCTCACATAAACTATGTTACAAACGCTGTTGCAATGAGCGGACACCCAATTGGTGATATTGTACTTTCCGGACCCGGTGCAGGTGAATTCCCGACTGCAAGTTCCGTAATCGGTGATATCCTTGCTATTGCTCGTGAGTGGAAAACAACCGAATACTTGCTTCCGATGATGAGGTGTCATCACCATTCCGTAGCTAATCCGATTCAAATGGATGAAACTTCAAACAAATATTATCTTTCAATTACAGCACCAAATACTGTTGGTTTGATTGCGAAAATAGGAACGGTTTGCGCTAATAACAATGTAAGTCTTGCAAGTATCGTTTCGGATTCAGACGAAATAACCGCAAGAATTACTGTTATTACTGACAAGTGCTTAGAAAAAAATATCAAAAAAGTAATTTCAGAGCTTGCAGATTGTGAAGTAAACAGTTTAATAAGAGTTATGGAATAGAGGGCAAAGTTTAATGGTGCATTGCAATGCACCCTACTTTAATAGGTAGATTAATCAAGCCGACAAAAAAGAAAGAGGATAAAAATGTATTATCAAGGATTAATTAATAAATACAGAGAATACCTGCCGGTATCGGAATCTACTCAGATTGTGACTTTGAACGAAGGTAATACTCCTTTAATCAAAGCCGATAATTTGGCGAAAAAAATCGGTTTAGAATGTAATTTATACTTAAAATTTGAGGGTTGTAACCCAACAGGAAGCTTCAAAGATCGTGGTATGACAATGGCTGTTACAAAAGCAAAAGAGGAAGGCTCAAATGCGATTATTTGTGCTTCTACAGGAAACACTTCCGCTTCTGCAGCAGCATACGGAGCGAAAGCAGGATTAAAAACTTACGTTCTTATCCCTGACGGCTATATTGCGTTAGGAAAGCTTTCTCAAGCAATGATGTATGGTGCTGAAATTATTGCAATTCAGGGTAATTTTGACGAAGCTTTAGAATGTGTAAGAGCAATTTCTGAATCTTATCCAATAACTTTAGTTAATTCAGTAAATCCATATAGAATTGAAGGGCAAAAAACAGGTGCTTTTGAAGTCTGTGATGCTTTAGGCAAAGCTCCTGATTATCATTTTATTCCTGTAGGAAATGCAGGAAATATAACTGCTTATTGGAAAGGTTATAAAGAATATTTTGATTGCGGAATCACTAAAAACCTACCTAAGATGATGGGATTTGAAGCTGAAGGTGCTGCTGCAATCGTTCGCGGTGAAAGAATTATAAAGCCTGAAACACTTGCAACAGCAATCAGAATCGGTAATCCTGCAAGCTGGAAACAAGCAGAAGCTGCTCGAGATGAAAGTGGTGGTAAAATCGGTTGCGTAAACGACGAGAAAATTGTTGAAGCATATAAAATGTTAGCATCAGCTGAAGGAGTTCTTTGTGAACCTGCTAGTGCAGCATCTGTTGCAGGGCTTATCCAAGCACATCAAGAAGGGCTTGTTCAATCCGGCTCAGACATTGTTTGTGTGCTTACAGGAAACGGGCTAAAAGACCCTGATAATGCGATTAAATATTCTAATTCAGATGTTAAAAAGACATCATCAGAGTTAAGTGAAATTATAAAGGTTATGAGAATATAAGAATGTCGGCTTAGTAAAGCCGACCTACTACTATTAATCAAAAATCGTAGGTTGGGTTTACTAACCCAACAAAAATTTTAATATACTTGATTTAGTAAATCGATTTGAATTTAAGAGGCTTAAACAATGCAACGCAAAGATTTTATTGATGTTAGAAGAATTGTGATAAAACTCGGCACAAACGTTTTAAGAAACGACGAGGGTGAAGTTGCAGTATCACGCATTTATTCTTTCGTCGAAGATATATCAAAACTTGTTAAAAGCGGTAAAGAAGTAATTATTGTTACAAGCGGTGCTGTCGGTTTAGGCAAAAAGAAACTTAACCTCGACTCTACTGATGGAGATGGGATTAAACAAGCTTGCGCGGCAGTCGGTCAAAGCCGATTAATGTCTTACTATGAAGCGGGTTTTGCGACTTTCGATATTCCTGTTGCTCAAATCCTTTTAACAGAAGACGATTTTTCTATGCGTCATAGATATTTGAGCTTGAGGACAACCTTGAATAAACTTCTTGAGTTAGGAGTTGTTCCTATTATTAACCAAAACGATACAGTATCAACAATCGAACTTGATGATATGCTTGCAGGCATGCAAGTTTGTTTTTCTGATAACGACAAGCTTTCCGCGCTTGTTTCAAGTGAATTGGATGCAGATTTATTGATTCTTTTATCAGATATTGACGGGCTTTATACAGCGAATCCGAAAGAAGATTCAAGCGCCGAATTTATTCGTGAAGTCGAATGCGTAACTGATGAAATTTTAGGGCTCGGAACAGGAGCTTCTGACGGCGGTCGTGGCGGTATGAAAACAAAACTTGAAGCAGCGAAGCTCGTAACACGATTCGGAGGAAAAGTTCTTATTGCAAACGGTAAAATTCCTTATGTAATAAATAAAATATTCAACGAAGAAGAGCTTGGCACAATGTTTATCCCGACAGATGAAAACCTTTCAGGCAAAAAACGTTGGATAGGATATGCTACAAATGTTTTGGGGAAATTAGTTGTCAATAATGGTGCAAAATCAGCTATTTTAGATAAATGCACAAGCCTTTTACCGATTGGAATTGTTGAAGTAGTAAACGACTTTAAACAAGGTGAAGTTGTATCAATTTGTGATGAAAACGGCGTTGAATTCGCACGAGGAATGGTAAATTATGATTCCGAAGAGTGCAGAAAAATAGCAGGAGCTCATTCTGATAATATTCTTGAAATCTTAGGTTATAAAAACTACGACGCAGTGATTACAAGAGATAATATAACGGATTTAATATAGTGGTGCGTATAAACGCACCCTACAGCTTACACATTTAGGGATTTTTATTTTTTCATTTCATCTAAATATCTCGTCATATCTTCATATGATAGTATACCCTCTTGTATATTTTCTTTCATTTCATCAAGAATTTGATTTTGTTTCGCGAAATTATCAAAGACGTCTTGCAATGGCTCCAACATATGTTCTATATTATTTTTATTTCTTTCAAAAATATCTGTTGTTATTTTAGTTTTATTATACAAAGTTACACCTCCAAGTAGACTGGCAGTTGCAACTAGAGGTAATAATATTTTTTTAGTATATGGGTTTTGTAACACATTTTTGGTAATTTTCATAACAACAATATTCCTTTCAATATCTTAAGACATATTGCTTAAGTTTGATGAAAAATCATAATTGACTAAATTTTTAGAAATTGTTACAAAATTTAACACACTATTATAACAACGGTAGGGTGCGTTTATACGCACCATTAATTATTCTAAATCCATATCAGAAATATTATTTTTGTCATCATAATTACACCAACTCATTTCATAATAATCGTTTTTAACAAATTTGTTAAATGATGAAAAAGCCCAATCTTTTGGTGCAATATTGTAATGTTTTACGGAATTAAAATGGATATAATCTATATGTTTCCATAAATCATTTTCATTTCTAATTATATGGTCATAATATCTTCTTTGCCATATTCCCTTTTCATTACGCTTTTTCATTGATTCAGTAAGTTTATTAGGATAATATCTTTCCGGTATTAGTTTTGTAAAATTTTGTTTAATAGTTCTTACTATTTGCGGTAATTCATTTTGTACGCTCAGAGATATAATCATATGAAAATGATTTTGCATTATACAAATAGCAATTATTTCAAAATCGTAATATTCTTTTGTTATTTCAAAAGCTTTGCGTAACATTTTGATATTATCTACAAGTATATTTATACGATTATACGTAACCACAGTTAAAAATATAGGATTATTATTGGTAAAATATCTTCGATAATTGCTCATCTACTAATTATATCATAATAGTGGTGCGTATAAACGCACCCTACTGATAAAACTTTTTCACTTATTTACAATTTTTGAAGAGTTCTTCTGTTTCTTTTTTTATAATCAAGCCTGTTTTCTATTTCACGTAAATCAATAGCTGTAGGGTGCGTTTATACGCACCTTAAAAATTCTTGTAAATAAAACATTTACCCTCTGCCGAAAACCGGTGGTGGTTGGATGTACAAAGGTTTAACTTTTCTCCAATCAGCGTTTTCGCCAGATTCTAGCTTTTCCAAAGCTATTTTTGCTAAAATTTCACCAAGAGGGTATTCTTTTTGTTGGTACGAAATAGCTTCTGACGCATATTGACCGAATCTTTCTAAAAGGCTGTTATCTGTAACCAAACGGCGATTTTTTACAATTTCATCAACTTCTTCCAAATCAACAGCACCAAGAATTTTTCCGTCAAAGACATAAGCTTTATTTTTTCTGGCATCTAGTGCAACCAAATCATTTTCACCTAAAATTTTTGATAAGATTTCTAAAGACGAAACGCCGATTGCTTTAATATCAAGTTGTTGAGCAAGCATTCTTGCAACAGTTACACAAGCACGAATTCCGGTAAAACTTCCAGGCCCGATATCAATTGCAATGCAATCCAAATCTTTTGGCTCAAGGTTGTTTTCTTTTAATGTTTCTACAATTGTAGAAATCAAATAAGCTGAATGATAGTTTTTGTCGTTTGAAAGAATAACTTTATTTTCAAACTTAACTCCGTCAGTCAGAGTTACGTAAGTTTTATCCAAACAGGTATCAAAAGCTAACATCCACATTATTTAAGTCCTTCTATAACATAATTATTTTTTTCGCCTACAGATTTAAATTCATAATTCCTAGAATCATCGTCATCATAGGTAACATTAATTTCCAATCTTTCAAACGGTAATTCGCCTTGTGAGAACTCTGCCCATTCAACAAAGGTAATCTTTTTACCTTCAGAGTATTCTCTCAATTCATCCGTAATAGTTGATATTCCTGCGTGTTCAAGTCTATACAAATCAAAATGATAAACAGGTATGCTTGCGCTATGGTATTCATTCAAAATAACAAAACTTGGACTTGTTACTTTTTCTTTAACACCCAAAGCTTCAGCAGTCAATCTTACAAGAGCTGTCTTACCTGCGCCGATTTCTCCGTAAAGATTCACAAAACAGCCTTTTTCTTGGACAAGTTTTGCAAACTTTTGAGCTAAAAGTTTTGTATCATCCAAAGTTTGACATTTAATAATAACTTTTTCCATAAAAATATTTTAACATGGTTTTTATAAGATTGGTAAATTTATATTTTAGTTCTATAATTGAACTATATAAGGAGCTTTAATCATGAAAAAAGAATTTATATTTTTAGGCCCGCCGGCTTGCGGAAAAGGGACACAAACTGACAGATTATCTAAATATTTAGGCTTTCCGCATATTGATACAGGTTCTCTATTAAGAGCAGAAATCGCCAAAGAAACCGAAGAAGGTAAGATTGCAAAGTCTTTTATTGACAAAGGACAACTTGTTCCTGTTGATTTAGTAGGAACAATAATCGGCAAAAAGCTTGCAGGAGAAGATTGTAAGGCAGGATATGTTCTTGACGGATACCCTAGAAGCCTTGAACAAGCAAAAATGCTTGATGAAATTAACGCGCGTGTTGATAAAGATGAAGAAGCAACTTTTAAAGCTATTTACTTTGATATTGATACTGAAGTTCTTATTGAAAGAATTGTAAACCGTCAATCTTGTCCTGTTTGTGGCGAAATTTATAACAAAAAATTTAAGCCTTCAAAAATTGAAAATGTTTGTGATAAATGTAACGTATCTTTAAAAACTCGAGATGATGATACAGAAGAAGTTGCGAGAAAACGTTTTGATACATACTTTGAACAAACAGCTCCGCTTGTAGAATTTTATGAAAATAAAGGAGTTTTACACAAGCTTGATGCAAATGGTGCAATTGATGAAGTTTGGGATAGATTATTAGAAATAGTTAATTCATAATAAAAAAAGAGCGATTATCTCGCTCTTTTTTTTATTAATTTTTATTTTTTATGCTTCTATAAATCTGCCCATAGCACGGAACTTAGCATATCTTTCTTCTCTAAGTTTTTCAACAGAAAGTTTTGATAACTC
>CAYSIO010000002.1:0-25729 GCA_964431115.1 uncultured Vampirovibrio sp. | reverse complement strand
TCAACTACAATTTCAGTGGGTTTTTGATTGATTATTTTTACCGGACAGTAGTGCCCATTAGGGGGAGAACTTTACGAAAACAAGAAATAACTGCCCGTGCATTAGCCCGAACTCCAAAATACGCTGTAGGCGCACTTGGAAGCATTGCAGCTATTCATGCAGCTTATGAAATTCAAGAAGGTGAAGATGTAAAAAAAGAGATAGGAAAAGCTCTTTTAGGTGTTACAACGACTCTTGCAGGTATAGCATATTTAGGTGCAATCGGTTATAAGCATTTTTCAGCTTGCGGTTCACTTGTCGGTATGAGCTTAGGAACATTTTTGGGAGAAAAAATACCAGAATTACTTTTTGAGCATAATACGGAAATTGTCTAAAACATGTTCTACAAATTCGTTTGTAGTTCCCATCACTTTTTTTATAGCTTCTACAGTATCAATTCCGTCTTGTGGGTGAATATCTCCCCACGCTACGTCATAACGTAATTTTGTTAGTATCTCGCTAAAACGCTGTACTCCCTTAGCTTCTTTTTTAGCCATTTGTAAATACTTTTGATTAACAGCTTGGAAGCTTGTTTGATTGTTTTTATTGATTGGTAGAATTTGCATAATACACACCTCTTTTTTTGATTCTAGCATAAAAATATAATTCGTTGACATTCTGCTATAGACTGTCGTACACTATAGGAGTAATAAGTGTTTATATTATATTTATTTCGGAGTTAAGATATGGGATTAAGAAAAAACAATGCTCTCCAATTTTTGGAAGACAGAACCAGTGATTATGCTGAGCGTGTAGCTTTAGGTATGAAAACTAATTTGGGTTGGAATGAATTTACTTATAGCGGTTTAGGTATGCTTTCAAGAAAGCTCGGTCATTATTTGATTAACGGACTTATGCTTCAAAAAGGCGAAAGACTGGCGATTCTTTCTGAATCAATGCCTGAGTACGGTGCTTGTGTTTTTGGCTCTGTTCTTGCAGGTTTGGTAACAGTTCCTTTGGATATTAAATTAACGGAATATGAATTGCAATCAATTCTAAGCGATTGTGAGCCGACTGTTATGCTTGTTTCAAAATCTTTGGTTGCAAAAGCTAAAAAACTAAAAGAAATGGTGCCTTCTATTAAAACAATCTTATTAGTAGATGAGCCTTCTTGCACAGATGAATTTACAAGTATTCATATGCTACCTGAGAATTATAATTGTAAATGGAGACATAGAAGCTCTAAATCTACGGCATTAATTATTTACACATCAGGTACAACCGGAGCACCTAAAGGTGTGGAAATTACTTTCCAAAATATGTTTGCTCAACTTGAAGGTGTAGAGGATGCTCTTGCTTCGATACTTGGCGGGAAAAAAGTAACAGTACTTTCGATTCTGCCAATGAATCACTTATTTGAAATGACTGTAGGGTTCTCAATTTTCTTAAGTATGGGATTCTCTGTATATTACGCGAAGAGTCTTAAACCAAGAGATATATTAGGCATTATGAGAGAAAAAAGAGTTGAATTTATGATTGTTGTTCCTGCTTTCTTAAAACTTTTGAAAACAGGTATTGAAACAGAGCTTTCTAATGCTCCAAAAATCGTACAAGTTATATTCAATTTAATGTTTAATATCGCTAAATTTATTCCGTTTTATTCCGTGAAAAAAGCTATGTTTAAAAAGATTCACGACAAATTTGGCGGTCATTTTATGGGATGTATTTCAGGAGGAGCTCCGCTAGATGTTAACGTTGGCAGATTCTTTGAAACAATCGGTATTAAAGTGTATCAAGGCTATGGACTTTCTGAAACAAGCCCTGTAGTATCCGTAAACTACGATAAACGTAATGATATTGCATCAGTCGGTCGTCCGCTTAAAGGCTTTGAAGCAAGAGTGGATAAAGAAACCGGCGAGCTTTTATTAAGAGGTAATTCTATTATGAAAGGTTACCATAATCAGCCTGAAATGACTGCCGAAGTTATTGATTCTGAGGGCTGGTTACATACCGGTGATATCGCTAAGATTACTAAAGACGGACATATTTACATTACAGGCAGAATCAAAAACATGATTGTTCTTAATGGTGGTAAAAAAGTGTTCCCTGAAGAAGTGGAAGCTGTATTAGAACAAAGCCCATACTTTGCAGAAGTTTGTGTTCTTGGTGTTACAAGAACTTTCGGTGCAAAAGACGGTACAGAAGATGTTGCAGCGGTTGTTGTTCCAAAAGATGATCTTGTTTCAAAATATGATTGGGAAACTGTAGAAAAGCTTGTTCGTGATGAAGTTAAAAAGTTGTCTTTACAGCTTACGGCTTACAAACGTCCGATAAATGTAACAGTTCACAAAGATCCGCTTCCTAGAACAACTACAAGAAAAGTTAAACGTAGAGAAGTGAAGGAGCTTGTAAAGGCTTAAGTTCTTAAAAATTCTTAAAAGGAAACAAGGAATACACCTTGTTTCTTTTTTTTGTGCTAGAATTAGTGTAATCCCAAATTAACAGCTATGAGGTATGTGTATTATGATAAAAAGAATCAGCAATGTTGATACTGTTGGAAGAATTTCTTTTGGTACAAAAACACCGTTACCTTCCGGTAATCGGCACATATCTATTGCCGGTAAGGGTTATGCTATGCAACAAGTAAACTCTCTCAAAGGTGTTTGTAAGGAGATTTTATTACGAGTTGCGAATGATAAGAGCTTGATTGCTAAAACTGCTGCGGCGCTTGGTGTGGTAAAACTTACGGAAACTGCTATAACTTTCTTCGCGAACGAAAATGAAGGTGTTAGATTATCGATGCCAAGAGGACCGCAAGGAGAGCTTTTTAAGATGCAATTGCTAAAAGACCAAAAGCCTGAAAATTCAATTGTTGTTGATTCTTTCGGAACGTTGGTTGAATCATATGGCAGAGAATCAATAGAATATATGCCTGAAAAAAAAGTTGATTTAGATAGGACTATTGCTACAGTTGCAGGCATATATAATTCTGTAGATGACCCACTTTTTAATGTAAGAATGTTTATGCGAAATGCAGTAAATTCTTCTCATATTGTTGCTAATAAATTAGATAATATAAAAATGCCTAACATTGAAGAGCTGTTAAAAAAACAAGAGTCTGAAAGTATTAAACCTACTGTGAAAAAAAGATTTATGCCGACTGCTGATGTAATTAAAAGCTTGCCTAAAAAAGGTGTGGAACAAGGTTTTAGCTATCGAGCACTTATAGAACAGAATAGAGAAAAAGAACCCGTTATTGAAAAGAGAATTGCCAAACCTAAAAAGCTTGTTGCGAAACCAAGTGTTGAAATTGCAGAAAAAGTAAAGAAAGTCAAAGAAGCAAAAGCTGCGAAGGTGAAAATCCCTGCAGGGGTTGTAGCGCCTGAAATACAAGCAAAAGTAATTCAAGCAATTGATTTATTTGAAACGGTTAAAGCTGAATTAAAAAAATTTGCCTCAGTGACAGCATTATTAGCAAGAAAAAATTACAATGTTCAAATCGGAAATATTCATCATCTTATTTTTGAAGATATTGATGTAGTGGCTAAATCCGGCAAAAACTATGATAATCAAAGGGCTTTATCCGTAAAAGATAACCTAACGGGAGAATCTATAAAAATTCTGGATTCCGGAAAAGTGTTGGAGAATTCTAAAGATATATCAAAGTTACCAACAACTCGTTATTTCCATTATGCGACTCAAGAAAAGATAAATGATGAAGCTCAACAAGAAAAAATTAATCGATTATTGGATAAAACAATTAGTCGTCTAGAAGATTTCAAAGCTTATGTTGATAAAAAGGGTTGGAGAAAAATCTCTAATCAAGTTGATGTTTCTCCGGAAGCAAAAATAGATTGCTTGAATTTAGAGCGAATTGAAAAAATAAAAGAAAAGTATTTATCCATAAAAGAACGATTGAAAAAGCTTAAGTCGCTTCGTGCTTCTTATATCAGAAAAGATTTTGGGCTTGTTCCATCCAAAAGTTCTAAATATGAATTCAAAAACCCTAATAATGATGGCTATAACTATTCAATCAAGAGCTCTAAGATAAAAATTGGGAATTTTGTTATTTTGGAAAAAATAAAAAATGATAATGCCGAAGAAATATACGCAATAGCACCGGACGGAAAAATTATTAAAAATACATGTGTTCTATCAGGTTCTCCTATAGCAATTAAATACTTAACAGATGAAGATTTTGCTAGAGATAATGTTGCTGAGAAAGTCGAACATATTATTAATATATTGGAAAGAAAAGTTTATGAGTTTGAAAATTATGTCGAGCAACAAACTCTGCCTAAAAAACGGGGACGCCGAGCTTCTATAAAAGATGAGGCAGTAAAAGTAGTTACTATAAAAGAAATGGTATCGATTAATACCGTTAAAGAATTTTTAGATAAAACAGTGGCTGAGATTCAGTCTTCTGCAGATAAACTAAGAGCAATAACAGGTTTTAAATCAATGCTTGATTCTGTCGCAGAAGATTTGAGAAATAAATTCAAAGAATTTATCCAAAAGAATAACGGGTAGGGGTAAACAAAAGGGGTAAATAAAAGGGGTAAACAAAAGGGGCAAACTCCCTCTTGAATTTCTAAACTCATCTGAGATTTCTTAAGAAATTCTTTTCTCCCTGTTGGAGAGATAAGAAAGTAATGTGGACATTAGTCCACTATTCTTACTTCATGCCGTTTTGATTCAGCTTTTGGATTAAATCATCAGTTATATCAACACCGCCAGAGAAGACTCCTCTTGCGTCAAGCAAAATATCCAAACCTTTTTCCAGTCTTATTTTCTCAGCAACTCCGTGAATTCTTTGATAAACTTGTTCTTCTCTTCTTACTCGAAAATCGTTAAAAGCTTGTTCCTTTGTTTTTAATTCAGCTTGCACTGTCTCTTGAAACTTTTGTTTTTGCAAAGGTGTTTCAAGCTTATTAAATTCAGCTTCCTTAGCTTTTAGATAGTTTTCTATCTCTCTTCCTTTTGTTTCAATTTCTCGCATAGAAGCTTTTGCAAACTGATATTCAGCTGCTACTTTTTCATAATTAATATATCCGACACCTGCGGCGAAGCTCGGTGTAGATAAAAATAATAAACAAAATATAGTAAATATTTTTTTCATAAAAATCTCCTAATATCCATAACCATAGCCGTTTAGACCACCTGTTCCAAATGTGAAGTAACCGTGTTCTGAACCGTAATCTCCCGGGTTGAGTATCGGCAAGCCGTAGTCGATTGACATCGGACCGATTCCCGGAATGTACATCCTTAAGCCAACCCCTGCGGTAATTGCGTGTAGCGGTCGGTCATACAAAACATTTGATATTGTAGGATCAAACACTTTACCAGCGTCAACAAAGAATGTTAAACGCATTTTCTTGAAGAAATCCCACTTAAGTTTATCAACTAAAGGTAATGGAGTTGCTAATTCAGCAGAACCCATTATGAATGATTCGCCTGCCCCGACACCGTGCATCCTGAAACCTCTAATAGAATATGGCCCGCCGAGACGATATGCCATGATTTCCGGCATGTCATCACCGTGAATCTTGATACCGGCTCTACCGGTTAGGGAGAAGGATGATTTTTTGAATACAGGGAAGAATCTCGTAACAGCACCGGATAATCTACCGTTTGTGTGATTAAAATCAGATACACCAATAGCTTCATTGAATTGAGCTTGAGCAATTATACCTTCTCTTGGCACTTCGTAATCATCAAGGTTGCTATATTTAATTCCGGGTGTTAAGTTAATGAAGAATCCGCCGGTTAGAGACTTGGCTCTGTCTGCAATATTTAGATTGTGAAGATTGTATAATTGGGAAATTTTATTGAAGTCACCTTCTTTCAAATCAATATGTTCTACACCTGCAGAGAAGCTTGTAGTTAAGTGGTCATGCCCTTTAACTTTGTGTTCAATTCCGGTTTTAAATCCGATTCTCTGTTCTATAGCAAGCGGAATATTCCAGCTACCCATTTCTCTAAAATAAAGTTTTGCCATTAATGAATTATCAGCGTTTATGAAATATGGTTCAAAGAAATTTAATTCTGCTTGATAGTTCATATGGTTTTTTATTGAAGCATCGTTTAATAAAATACCTGAGCCTATAATACCGTTTAATGAAAGTTTTTGTGCTCTGCCTAAGAAGTTATCTTCCTTGAGCGTAAGCGAACCAAAAGCGCCTAAGCCTGTGTCAATACCACCACCAAGTCCTACGCTGTTAGTAGATTTTTCTTTTACAACAACGGTAATATCATATGTGCCTTCGTTTTCTTCGCTAGGTGTGATTTCTCTGTCTACTTGGGCGAAGATTTGTGTAGAAAAGACTTTTGATAAATCTTTTCTTAAGTACTCTTCGTTATAGACAGTACCGGGTTGGGTCATAATATTTCTTGAGATAACATAGTCTTTTGTACGTTCGTTACCGGCGATATTGATTTTGTTTATTATGCCTTCTCTTACCGTAAAAATTAGATTACCGCTTGAATCATCATCAACGGAGCTTACATTTCCGAGAATATAGCCTTTTTCTCGGTAATATTTTTCAATATTATCAATAGCGGAATTTATGTTTCTTAAGTTTTGCGGTTTATTTTTTAGGGAAGAAACAAACGGGATTAATTCTGCTGTAGATATTACGTTGTTACCGACAATCGCAACTTCTTTAATAAAGAGGTTTTCTTCGACAACAAATGTAAGTTCGACGTTGCCGTCAGGGTTTAGAATAGGCTCTACAGACATATTGTCGCTAAAGTAGCCTGTTGAATAGATTTTTTGCAAATCTTCTTGAAGGATTTCCGTGCTAAACAGAGAACCTTCTTGAGTTTTGATTTGGTCAAGAATAATATTTTCAGGAATACTTTTTAAGCCCTGAATTTTTATACTTGATACAACCCTTCCTTCTACGTTGGTATCGCTTTCAGCTCCGACTGATGCACTGTAGACGGAAGTTTTTTGCGGTTGTAAATGATCTGAAGGCGGTTTGGCGAGCTCTTCTGACGGTGTATTTTTTTGTACGGCAAAATCACCTTCGTGTGTGTCTTCAAGAGGTGTAAAGAAGTTATTTGCGCTCGATTTTGGTGTGTATGTTGCAGGTATTTCTTCAGTATTTTCTACAACAGAATTGACCTTTTTATACTCACTCGGAGGAGGTAAATCTCCAAAATCTAATATCGAAGACGCTTGTGACGTCGGAGCTTCTTCGACATTTGATGAAAAATAATCTGCTTCATCAAAATTGCCTCTTAAATTGTGCGGGATAGATGTATTCGGAACAGTTTTTTCTGTTCGGGAAGTATCTAAATAAATCGGGTTCAAGAGCTTTAGGGAAGGGATTTCGTTGAATTCAAAAAAAGAGAATTCTCCGTCAGCAAAAACAACGGGGCAGGTTAAAATGGTTGACAATGCTAAGAATGTTGCCAACTTCAAGGTCGAAAACTTTTTTGTTTTACCTTTAAATACCATACTCCCCTATGTTTTGTTAAAGCTCCTTTTTTATATATCTGACTCTGTTATAGAAAGCGTTGCTTGATAAAAGCCTAATGGGTCATTCTTATCAAAAGTATTTCTTAAGACTTGTGAGCCGATGTTTACGTCTATATTTGTAACTCCGCCTTCAATTTCTAATTCATATCTTTCTATTTCAGGACGAAACTTCGATTTTGCACCAATAATTGAATTTATAGGATATGCTACTACTCCCGGACTCTCTTTAGGCATTGAGCCCATTTTACAATTAACAAGAGCTTGGGATTTTGGTTTATGGGTTACATTAGTGAATGCGACATATACTCTTCCGCCGTATTGGAACATTGAAAGTTCATTCCCGTTGTCGGTTATAGCTTCTGCTTTCAAGTAAAGTTTCTCTTTTTCGTTACTGTTTGAAACCACTCTGAATCTGGTTGAGAGCGGTGCATAGAGATTGCCTGTTCTGTCAGTAATATTTGCCGTTAGAACCGCGCTTGTTACAGTATCAATTTGAAGGTATTTTGGTAAATTGATACTAAACTCTACGCTAGCTTGTTTTGATACTTCTGCAAAAGCTCCTGTAATGCTTGTAAATGCAATAAATAACGCTATAAATATATTTCTTAAATTAATCACAATATCTCTAATCATATTAACCCTTATTAAAAAGGATAATATGAATCTCCTCTTATATTATTCTTCCCTATAGTTAATACTAATACAGAACGAGCTTTAAGGCTAATTGTTAAGAAATATGTATCTATTTCTTAAGCACCACAACAATGTTTATATTTCTTACCACTACCGCAAGGGCATGGCTCGTTTCTGCCGACTTTTTCTGTCGGAGCAACAGCAGGTTCTGCTTTCGGAGCAGTTATAACATCAAAAACACTTGAAAATGCGTTTGAACAGAAAAGGACTGTTGCAGAAGAATATATTCTGTTTTTTAAGTATTCAGACTTATACTCTTTAATGAGTTCTTCAAAAGAATATTCTTTATCCAGAGACTCGTTTATAACTTTCATAAAGTTTTTATATTTAGCTGATACTCTTTCCAAGATTGAATCAGGGATAGAATCGTTGGTTAAGAAATATTTGATACATTCGTCTTTACCTTCAACTTCTTTGCCTTCAAAAATACTTGTGAATGTTTCAAAGAAAGGAATTGCATAAAGCCCTTTTTCTTTATCAAAAATTACTGCAACATCATAAGTTTCTTCGTGCGAAGCGAAACCACCAAGAGAATTTTCCAAGAAATTAGAATAGTTATTATCTAATTCTTTAACGTGGAAAAATCTTGGTGATTCAAGGTTTGAACTCTTATCTGATAAATCAATATCTTCTCCGTCGTTGAATGCGCCAATAATATCGTCAGCATATTTATTGGTTGTGAGAATTGTGTCTTTATCAAAAGTTTTGATGAATTTATCGTACATTTCTGCAACAACAGCTTTTATCTCGTTTTCTTTTTCTTCGTTATCAAGATATAAAAGCTTTGGATCTTGTACAAGTTTCATTACGGCATATCTCATTGCTTCGTCTTTTTGTGAGTGAGAAAGAATGCTTGAAATTTCGATTACATAATATTCTTCATCTGATTTGAAAATACGAGCAACAATAAATTGTCCTGCGTATACACCTCTGAAGTTAGTCATTTTTGTAAGAGAAAGAACAGTGTATACTTTTTCATTGATTAAGTTGCGGAGCTCAAAACCGTTTTTGAGGATTCTTTTTATCTCAAAAATAGAGGCTTGAGCGTTGATTAGCCCTTCTGCGACTTCTTTGTTTGAGGCAGTTTCTTTATACATTTCTAAAATTGACACGTTATCAATTCTGCGTTCAAAAATATATGGAAGAAATATTTTTTCCATTTGAGTAAGAGAAAGGTCTCTTGCGCCAATAGTAGCAAGATATTCGCTAAAATCGTTTCTTACGATATCATTAGCTTGTGTGAACTCAAAAACTTCTTTAATAGCTTCGTTAATTTCATTAATTTTTTCAATAACTGTCATAATATCCCTCTCTCTCGTATAACTAGGATACATGAATCAAAATAAAATGGCAATAATACTGCTAGGGGAATTTCAATCCACCAATTATTCTTGGTGCATTGCAATGCACCCTACTGAGCTGGCATGGTAATGGGTTAATATTCTGATATAATAGATGATGTAGGGCAGATACCTTGATAGCGAATCCTTACTTATACACTACAAACTTTCTTCTGAACAAAGGTGTAAAGAAAGGAGGGTGCTATGACAAAGCAACAAATGTTAGTAATAATAAAAGCTGTCCTTTGCGTACTCGGACAGCTTTTGTTAGTTATTGCTAACTTAATGTAGGGTCTGAACAAGAGGTTTTATGACCTCTCCCTACTCTTATATTATTTACTATACCCCAATGTTTGTCAAGGGTTTGTGAAAATACATAACTACTTCTAAAGTTTATTTTTACTGTTTTTCCGGTGCATTGCAATGCCCCCTACTGCTGGGGTAAATCTTTTCACGTGGGGTTTTTCTTTGTCATCCTGAACTCGATTCGGGATCTATCCAATACAGTCAAATGTTAAATTTTATAATGCTGTAAATAAATCTATAACATCTACTTCAAAATAATTTGCTATTTTAGAAATTTTATCTATTGTAATATTTACCCTGCATTTTTCAATCTTAGAAATATAAGAATTATCAAAGCCAAGCAAAAGAGACAACTCTTCTCTTTTTAGCTGCTTTGTTTCTCGCAAAGCTTTGACATTATTTGCTAATATTTTTCTATTTTTAAGTAGAATATCTTGACTCATATTCCAATTATGTGATACGTTTAATTCCAACAACAGGACTAGTAGTCCAATTTATTTTTTAAGTAATGGTATAATGTTCATATGAAAAAGATTTTGTTAATATTGTTTTTAATTTTTGCAACAATTTTATGGGTGAATGCTCAAACTAATGAATCTGCTATACAAATCTTTTTTCTCAGCCCTTTAAAACAGAAAAAACCTCAGAATACTTGCAAGACAGATGCTTGTAAAACCCTACTAAAAAATATCAATGAAGCTCAAGACAGCATTGATTTTGCTATTTATGGGATAAATGAACAAGATAAAATCTTTAATGCTTTAGTTAATGCTCAAAAACGTGGAGTGAAAGTTCGTTGGGTTACAGATTTAAATGAAAGAAAGCGTAATATTTATTATGATACATATAGTCTAATGCATAAAATTCCGACATATAAAACTGATTATTTTTCACAACAGAAAGAAGCTGAAAGAACTAAAGATTTTGAATTTCCACAAACAGCTATAATGCATAACAAATTTTTTATTTTTGATAATAAAAAAGTTTTTACAGGTTCTACTAATATCAGTAATTATTGTTTGACTGGTTATAACTCCAATGTAGCCCTTCTTATTAATTCTACAGATGTTGCAAAAGTATACAAACAAGAATTTGAGCAAATGTATAGTGGAAAATTTCATAACGAAAAATTAGCTGTATTTAATAATGAAAATATAAAATTAGAAGATTCGATTGTTTCTATTTACTTTTCACCTGTAAATAAAACAACGACAGAAAAAATAATTCCATTAATAAAAAAATCAAAAAATTACATTTATATACCTGCGTTTTATTTAACAAGAAAAAGTATTATTTATGAATTAATTGATGCTAAAAAACGAGGGGTTGAAGTTAAAATTATTGTTGATGAAACAAGCGTTAAAGGTAAATATGTAGATATTGATTTCATAAGAAAAGGTGGGCTTGATATAAAAATTGAAAATTGGGCAGGTAAAATGCACATGAAATCTATGATTATTGATGATGAGATTTTAATAATAGGTTCTATGAATTTTACAAAACAAGGTGAGAATATAAACGATGAAAATTGTTTAATTATTAAAAGCGCACCAGAGTTGACTAGAAAATATAAAGAACATTTTTTGGTATTATGGGGTTCAATTAAATAATTTCTATTAGCTTCGGATAAACAATATCTTTTTTGTTTGATTTACTTTCTAATATTTTTTTCATATTTTCAGGTTTTATCATTTCTTCTAAAGTCATATCCAGATTCCAGCCTACTTTTTCAAAATTAGGGTTTTTATTTCGTTCATCTTCATATGATTTAGCTTTATAAAACAAATTCGGATGATTTTTATATAAATTTATCCAATTCTTTTTGGTTTGAAACGGACAAAAATAACAACCTGAACGATTTGACCATTCGTAGTATTTTGGTAGATTTATCCCTGCTATTTTCAAAAAATTTTCAATATCGTTTTTAACTAAACCATTATCAACAAAAGGGTAAACTTCTTTAATTTTATCATTTTTATATTTGTTAAAATTAGCTCTAAAGATTTCATCCGCTCGAATCCCAATATATAAATATGTCATTCCATTTTGTTTCGTTTTAATAAATTTTTCAAAAGGTTTTGTCTTTAATTCAATTGTACACCATCTTCTTATTGGTGATGGTAAGTACCCGCTTGTTGACATTAGATGTTCAAAACTTTTTTCAGGTTTTAGCCAAGTTATTTTTTTATTTAAAAATATTTCTATTTTATTTAAATAATCATAAGTTTCCGGTAATTCACACTCAGTATCACAGAATACAAGCTCGGTTTTTGCGAAGATTTCCGGCATGTTTTCTTTCATAAAAAACGCTAATGCAGTTGAATCCTTTCCTCCTGAAAGGCTTAAAATATGATATTCTGGGGTAAAATTTGACATATGGGGCAAGTTTCCTTTTCTTCGGTGCATTACAATGCACCCTACTTTTGCACTTATTACATTAATAGGTTGGGTTTACTAACCCAACAATACCTTTTCTGTCGGATTGGTAAATCCGACCTATTGCTAAAATATAGATGTAGGGTGGACTTTAGTCCACCAATTATGCTTCGGTGCATTACAATGCACCCTACTTTTGCCATTTATTATAGCAATTACCTCTCTATCTAAAAGATTTATTACAAAAATTTTACATCTAAATCCTACAAAACTCTTCCAAAGCAGGATTCTTTCTAAACCAAGTCAGCTGCCTTTTTGCGTAATTTCTTGTATGTTGTTTCAATTTATCCAAAGCTTCTTCTAAGGTAGCTTCTCCGTCTAAGTAGGTCAATATTTCCTGATAGCCTATTGTGCATACGAAATTCTTAATTCGCCCGTGTTTTGCAAGGAGCTCTTTTGTTTCTTCAATCACACCTTGTTCTACCATCACATCTACTCTACGATTAATTCTATCGTATAGAAACTCTCTGGATTCAATCTTTGGCATTTTCCATTCCACATCAAACTCAGGCTCTTTTTCGCATGAAGCTTCTGAAAAAGGTTTGCCTAAAATCTTTGTAACTTCTAAAGCTCTTACAATTCTGCGTTTGTTTGCGTCTTTTACTTTTTCATAACCAACAGGATCAAGAATTTTAAGTTCAGAAAGCAAATCTTCCTTTTCTCTTAAGTCCAGCTCAGCTCTTAACTCCGGGTTTGCCTCAACTCGAGGTAAATTATAAGTTTCTAAAAGTACTCGAAAATATAGCCCTGTTCCGCCCGCTACAATAGGAGTTTTACCTCGTTCAATGATTTCATATATTTTCTCTCTTGCATCATCATAAAAATCTGCAACAGTATAATCTACTTCCGGTTCGACAATATCGATTAAATGGTGAGGAATTCCGTCTTGCTCTTCTAATGTTGGCTTTGCAGAAGCTATATTGAAACCTTTATAAACATAGCGAGAATCTGCAGAAATAATCTCGCCATCGATTTGTTTTGCCAAATCAATCGCCATTTTAGTTTTTCCGCTTGCGGTTGGTCCTGCGATTGCTATAACTTTTGGTTTCATAGCTATATTCTACCTTAAATTCAAAAATTATGTTATATTATAGGTGAGGATTAAGAAAAAGGTTTTAAATTATGACTAAGAAAATTCTTGCAACAATGGTTCTTTCTATCGCGATGTCAATATCAGCTTTTGCAGTTGAAATTCCGATGGATGCTAAATTAGATTACAATCAGGGTATAGATTTTTACAAACTTGGTATGTATGAACGAGCAATGGAATCTTTTAGAAGTGCAATAAGAACTTATCCGGATTATGTTGATGCATATTATAACTTGGGTACGATTTTGGAGTATTTAAGAAATTATTCTGAAGCAACCGTCATATTTAAACACATTTATTTGAGAAATCCTCACGATTATGAAGTTATTTATAAGCTTGCAAACCTTTCCGCTAAACAGGCTGATTATACAAAAGCGGCTGAGTATCTAAAATTAATACCGGAAGCAAGCGAGTATTACAAAAGCGCGCAAGAACTGGCAGAATCAATAAAAGTGAATACTGCAACACCTGTTGTTCAGTCAAACACTCCGTCAAAAATTGCTACTCAGACAGGTATTTATGAAAACATTTTAAGCCCGACAGGGGTTACAACAGATAAAGAAGGTAATATCTATGTAGCCACTTTTTCAGACAATTCTATAATAAAAATTACACCTGATAACAGAAGGATTGTTTTTCTAAAAAGCGATATGATAAAAGGGCCAATTGCTTTAGCTAGTGATGAAGTCGGTAATATCTATATTTCAAATTATAGCGCGAATAATGTTTTAAAAGTAACGCCACAAGGAGTATGCAGTGTGCTTGTAGATAAACTTGATAAGCCTTATGGCTTGCATGTTAATGGTGATATGTTATTCATATCTTGTCAGGGATCAAATTCTATTTACAGACAAAAAATCGGAAGATAGTTATATATATTTCACCAAAAATTAAAACTATGGTATAATTTTAGGGTATGAAACGTTTCATGAGAAAGCTATTTCCATTATTATTTATTCTGTTGCTATTGGGTCTCGGATATTATTATCGTGACAAGGTGATGGAACAATATCGTCATGCAAAGGGTGTGTATTACATTTATAAAGGCGATCAGGCTTATTCGGCTGATAATATGGGAAAAACGCTCGAATATTATCTCAAAGGTTTAGAATTATATCCCGGACACTATGAAGCTTGGTTTAATTTAGGAAACATTTATGCGGTTCATGAGGATTATTACTCTGCTGTAGATGCTTATGAGCATGCAATTGCTGCAAATCCGAAATTTGTTCTCGCCAGAATGAATCTGGGAATTGTATATTCGGAAGATTTAGGTTTCTTTGATGAAGCAATTGAACAGTTTGATGAAGTAGCTAAGATTAAGCTTTTCAAGATGTGGATTCCATATGTATATTCAAATGTCAAAAGCGTTAAGACAAATAAAGGTCTTGCGTATTTCAATAAAGGAGTAGCGTTTAGGCAAAAAGCACTTTATTTGCCGCTTGAGAAGCAGTATCTTATCTATGAATATCTTGGAAAAGCAATAGAATCTTATACGCAATCGCTAAAAGTTCTTACAAAAAGCTATGATATTTATTATAATCGCGCTGTAGCACATCATTTGAGAGGCGAATACCGTCAGGCAGGGCTTGATTATTGCAAAGCGATTAAGATTTCTCCGATGAATTTTGAAGGACATTATAATCTGGCTGTTCTTTTAAGAAGAGTGAATAAAAACAGAGAATCAATAGCAGAACTTGAAAAAGCTGCAATTTTGATTTCTGAAAACCCAAGTTCATCTGAAGTGCAGACTGCATATATATTTAATCTATTGAACGAAGTTACAAGAAGATTTATTACAAGTGATGAGTATTATACGCAAAAATTGACCGATGCACCTTTGGGAAGTATAAATTATACATATGTAAATGGTCAGATTGTTGCTGATGATGAATTTGATAAAGCTATGCATAAGAATTTTGAAACTTGTGCCGGATTTGATTATTTCAAGGAAATAGAATAAATGGATAATAAAAAATTACACTTTTTAGTAAAAACAGCAGATATTTTAACGAAAGAGCTTGATTCATATGATTTGGTAAAAGAGCTTAAAGACGTGCTTGCAACATATATTAAACTGCAGGATTTGAATATTTTTGTTTTTGATCCAAACACTTCAACTCTGAGAAATTATGCGCAAAACTGGTGTGTGATTGACGAAATTATGCAAGATTGTGTTAGAGAGCCAATCTATAATGCATATAATGATATTCACGGAAACGACTTTGTAATAAACAATAAAGCTTTTAAATTACCTCAAACAATTAGCGAAATTAGTTTTAAAATAAATTCACTATATATGCCGATTGTTAAAAACGGTATGGTTTTTGGCGTAATTGAACTTATTTTCGGAGAAAATACAGAAATCGATATGTCGTCTTTGTTCTTAATGAAAGTTTTTGGGGCTCAAATTTCATTAAAGCTTCAGAATATTGTGCTCAATGAACAATCTCAGATTAATGTTGAGTTCCATGATTCAATGAAAAATATTGCAAAGATTATTGAGACTCAGTATGAAATCAATTACATCGTTCCGCTTATTGGTGAAATGTTGGATAGGTTTATTTCAGACCATTTGATTTATGTATTTTTAAAACAAGAAGAAGATTTTCGTCTTGTTTGGCCAAAAGCTTGTAATGATGAGAGGGTTTTTGAAATCTTAAAACAATTAGACAAAGATTATCCGTCAATGCTTACCAGTGATGATAAAATCGGTGCTTTCCCTCTTCTTTCTGAAGACGAAATTACAGGATGTATTGTCGCAAAGAGTATGATAGAAAAGCTTTCTAAACGTGACATTGATTATCTGGAACAGCTTACAAGACAAGCAGCAGCAACAATTAACAGAGCAAATTCATACTCAACAATCTTGCAGTATGCAACGCTTGATGCGCTTACTAATTTGAACAACAGACGTCAATTTGAAACACGTTTAGGTCAAGAAATTTCGATTACGAAACGTCAGGGCAAACCATTATGCGCAATGATGATTGATATAGATTTCTTTAAGTCTGTAAATGATACTCATGGTCACGCTGCCGGTGATGAAGTTTTAAGAACGGTTGCCGGAATAATTAAACAAGCGCTTCGTGAATCTGATATTCCTGCCAGATATGGCGGAGAAGAGTTTGCAGTGCTTCTTCCGTTTACTCGTATTGATGAGGCTAAAATCGTTGGAGAGCGTTTGAGAAAAGCCGTTGAGGACGCTTTAATTACAATTAATCAGGACACTGAAGAAGAAAAGCAAATTAAAGTTACAATTAGTATGGGTATAGCTGAGTTTGATTCCCAAGAAACAGGCGAAGCTTTGTTTGAAAGGGCAGATAAGGCTTTATATAACGCAAAAACAAACGGCAGAAATCAAGTCCAAATCAATTAGTTTTTCTTGGTAAAATTGATTTCATAATTTAATATTTCTGTAATGATTAGCATCTCATCATAGGTTAATCTCCCTCTGTTGAGTTTGTGTGATAATCCGTCAGGGGTATATTTTTTCCCGCTTTTTTCGGTCATCAATTGTGCTAATTCTTCAAGTGTTAATATTATTGTACTATTTGTCTTTGCAAAGAATTATTAGTCTGTAAAATCTTAATTAATCTTTATAAATAAACTTGAAGAAGATTTAGGGGTTCTTATATAAAATACAAAAAAGCCCTCTTCGGAAGAGAAACAAAGAGAGCCGGTTAATTATGAAAAGATAATTTTGGTTTTAAGGAAGTAAGCCGAACACACACACAATGCCCTATCATATTTTTAAAGCGTCGAAAGCGACGATACATCAGCTGTCCCCGACTTACACTCTAATAATAACCGATGTTTTTTTCTTTTTTAATCTTCTTGAGGAGTAATTCTAAAGAGTAATTTTTATGCTAGAATTAGTGTATGAAAAACGTTATAAAAATTAAATGTCCGGCAAAAATTAACCTGACTTTAGAAATTGTAAATAGAAGAGAGGACGGGTTTCATAATATCAAAAGTATTATGCAAATGGTAAGTTTGTATGATTTTCTGACTATTTCTGTAGAGAACATTGGTCAAACAGAAATTGTCCTTTCAGGTACAAGTGATGAAATCCCTTATGATGAGAGGAATTTGGTCTATAAAGCGGTAGATTTATACCTAAAAGAAGCACAAATAAATGATTTAAAGGTAGAAGTATTTATTGAAAAAAATATTCCTATTGCTGCAGGTCTGGCAGGCGGAAGCACTGATGCCGCAGGTGTTATTTATGGATTAAATCATTTATTGAAAAGATTTAATAAGGATAAATTAGAAGATATATGTTCAAAACTCGGTTCTGATTTGAATGTATGTTTAAACGGTGGCTGTACTCTTGCAACATCAAGAGGAGAAGTTACTCAGAAAATATCTGATTTGGATTCTTATGTGACTTTAATTAAGCCTAAAAATTTGGGAATTTCTGCAGGAGAAGCTTATAGAAAGTATGCAGAAAAGAAAATTAAACCGCAAAATAATATGACAGAGAAAATGTTGGATGCTATTTCTAAAAAATTGGATATAAAAGAGTATTTATATAATGATTTAGAGTATGCAATATTTGATGATTATGTAGAATTACAAAAAATCAAATCTGTTTATCCTCACGCAATAATGTCCGGTTCCGGCTCAACATATTTTATTCTGGAGAACCTTGAAAAATCGTTATTAAGTGACGATTATGAATTTATTAATGGATTATCTTTCATCTCAGACGGAGTCTCTATTGATTAAGTTTTGTAAAGATTTTTAACAAACTAGCAAATTTATCCATTCAGGGGTTATATTAATTTGTGAGGATATTTAATATAGGTTTGTATCCTTAACATGAGGTCTAAAAAGTGGTAGATAATAGGTCGGCAGGTTTTTATGGTATAGGTGGCGCTTTCAACTTCAAAAGCGGAGATGCGTCTGGTACTGCTGCGAAGATGAGCCAAGAAAAATATGGTTCAGAAGCTATGTATTTGCCGCCGCTTGAGGGCGAAGAAGAATATTTTCATCAAGAACCTTATGTTGACAGAAGTGCTCTTTTAAGAGCTACTTTAAATTCACTTGCCATGACAAATGTTGCATCCGTTTTAAACTCAAAAAGGCACAAAAAGACTCTGTCTCCTATTGATATGGATGAAGAAAAAGAGGATTTTGAAGAAGAAATAAAACGCTTAGAAGATGTTTTTAAGGATTCAGAGGAATAATCCTTTATTTATGCTATCATATTGTTATATTAAGGAGTAGAAGATGGCTAAAGAGAATAAAAACATAGGCAAGAAACAAGCTTCACGAGAACAAAAGTTTTTCAATAAATGGAGAAGGTTGTTTCAATTTATAATTACTCATATATTTTATATGATTCGTTTAAAGTTAGTATACCGTATGGAAGTGCACGGACTGGAAAATGTTCCTAAAGACAACGCTTATATTGTTGCGCCTAATCATCTTTCAACATTGGATCCGCCGATGGTAGCGTCGTTTTTGCCGAGACCTGTTGCTTTTATGGCTAAAAAAGAATTATTTAAAAATCCACTTTTGCGTTGGTGGTTAGATTGGTTGGGAGCTTTTGCAGTAGATAGAGAAAACTTAAGTGTTTCAACAATAAGGACTGTTTTGACCATTAAAAAAACCGACTGGGTATTTGGAATATTTCCGCAAGGAACTCGTCAAGAACCGGGAATTATCAGCGACATTACAAAAGGTTTTGCTTCTCTGGCTAAGACGACTAAATGCGGTATTTTACCGATTGGTTTAGTCGGAACGGAAAAAGCTAGATATATGCCTTTTAGCGGAAAAATCATTATAAAAATCGGTGAAATTATTCCATATTCTGAAAATGTTGAAGAAATGGTTGAAAAATGGGTTGAGGCAATTCAGGAATTAACCGGATTTAAGTATGAGGCAAGTTTAGCAGTATAGGATTAGGTGATAGTGAATTATGACTAAGAATTATAATAGCAGGACAGAAAAAGATTACAATTTTTGGAGAGCATTATATTATCAATTATTTGTTGTTTTAGTTGTATTACCCGTGTCAAAACTAATGTATAATATTAAAGTTGAAGGGCGTGAGAATGTTCCTGAATCTTCACGTGTAATTTTTGCGGGAAATCACGTTTCATATCTTGATCCTCCAATGTTATCATATGCAGTTCATAGAAGGGTTGCATATATGGCTAAAAAAGAGTTATTTGAAAGTGATAACAGACTGCTAAGATTTTTGTGTCATAGTTTAGGCGGCTTTGCGGTAAATAGAGAAAAGCCCGAACTTGCGACATTTAAAACCGTAAAAGCAGTATTTAATACTCCTTGGTCACTCGGCATTTTCCCTCAAGGCAAAATTGTTAAAGAACCTGTAATCCAAAATATTACCAAAGGTTTTGTACTTTTTGCTAAAAAGTTTAAAGCGGATATTGTACCTGTTGGTATTTGCGGTTTTGACGGTTATGCAAAAAAACTTTTTGAAAAAAATATGACCCTGAAAATCGGTACACCGATATCTTATGAGCTTGATGAAGATGAGATTGTAAGAGAATGGGCAAGGCAAATTTGTGAATTTACCGGCTTTGAAAACCGTGTGGAAAAAGTTGTTGAAGAAAAAGAACCGGTTAATATTTCTTAATATTTCGCAGAAAATAAGCAATTTTAAAAGTTTAGAGGTTTTAAATTGCATGTGTAATTAGGAAAACTGTGTGATGAACATATTAGCGATTAACCAATTTAATATAACCCCACAAAAAATTCGTGATAATAATATCACAATGCCTAGGTTTGGCTTAAAATTAGCACGACCATTACAAAAAGACACAGTTACTTTTGGAAGCTCACCTACAGTAAAAAAATTAGCTACTAAAGCTAAAGGAGTAGGTATTCCAATGCGTGATGCCATTAATGCACACCTTAAGGCTGCAGAAATACAGCCCGAAATTAATGCGTATTTTGTAAAATTATTTGAATCAATTACTGCAACAAAAAGTAAGCCTCAAAACCCTGTTGAAGAAGTAAAAGGTCGTGCGAAAGGTGATTTATCTATCTGGGAAAAAGCTAAAACTCGCGGTTGGAAGAGCTTAGATGAAGTTTTCTTAAATATGACTGATTTAAATGGTGAAAAAGTTGTTTTGCGTGACGGTTCGCCAAAAGGTGCAAAACAAGCATTGAGAATGCTTCTTAGCGGTATTAATTCCGGAGCAATTATCCTCGAAGAAGTAGAGGTAAAACGTCCGATTGTAGCTAAAAAAATGAAAAAATTTGATAAAGAAAAATATGATTATGTTCCGACAGATGTGATGAGAAAATTTGTTAAAGATGCAGAAAAAATTATGGGTAAAAAGGTCAATCATCTAGAGCCTTGTTTTACTGATTGTAATTATTCTGCGATTCATTTTTTATTTAGATTTCCCGGTCAAAGAAGGGTATTTGAGCTTCAGATGATGGGGCATGACGTATCTGTATACAAAGCTTTAGATGATTTATTCTTTAAAATAATTGATAATAAAGCTGTAGAAAGTGAGTTTGGACCAATCAAAACTCTTATTGATGCTTTGAAGGAAGAAAAAAACGCATCATATCTTGAAAAATTCAATAAATATCGTGCGGATTCTTTCTTGTTCCAAAGAGAGAAAGAGCCTGTTTTAACTGCAGAACGCGGTCCGGAATACTTTTTACCTCTAAAATACAATATTCCGTATAAGGATATGATTAGTCCAAAATTTTACAAAAAACTTGTTGATGAATATGGCATTGTAGGGAATCCATATGATTTTAACAATATTTATAAAATCTACAAAGTTTGCAGACCAAAAGCTGATGCTGCCAGAGAACAGTTGCAAGCAAAACTGGATGCATTGAGAGCGAAGAGAAATAAATAAACTAATTTTTAGATTTATTTGAACGTTTGTTCTTATTAGCTTTTTTTGTAAAGTTTTGAGTAGTTGAATTTGTATAAGACGTTTGAATTCGTTTTACGCTGAATACTTCCGGCATCGCTTGAAGAGCCGTCATAAGCTTTCTTAATGTATCAATATTATCAAGCTCGATTCCGACTTCAATAATACCGACTTTGCCTTTTGATTTAACGTTTGCAGAAGTAATATTAGTTTTATTATCCGCAATAACACCGATAACATCTTTTAGAAGACCTAGTTTTTCTGCGGTTTCAATTCTAATGGTTGTACTATATGTTTTATTAACGTTATTGCCTGACCAATGAATGTCCAGAAGTCTTTCAGGTGGAACATCATCTAAAGTTTTACAATCAAGCCTATGAATGCTCACGCCTTTAGAGCGTGTAACGACACCTACAATCGGTTCTCCGGGAATTGGAGAACAACATCTTGCAAACGAATAGAGCAATCCCTCTAGCCCTATAATATCTTTTTCAGAAGCTTTCTTTTGTCTGTGTTGGAATGTAGTCTCTGTAACTTCTTTCTTCTCAGGTTTTTTAAGACGATTAATTACTTTGTTTAAAGTAGTTTCACCATATCCTAAAGCTGCAAATAAATCATCTGAGCTGACATAATTCATTTGTTTTGCAACTTTATTAAATTCGCCATTTTTTATGTATTCATCAAAGACAGCTTTGGTAAGTTCGTGCTCAAGATTTGCTTTACCGATTTCAATATGGTCTTCACGTTTATTTTTCTTGTACCATTGTTTTATTTTTGAAGAAGCTTGTTTTGTTACAACAAAGTTTAGCCAATCAAGACGAGGCGCAGCTATTTTTGATGTCATAATTTCAACGATGTCACCGTTTTTAAGCTTTGTATCAAGCTGAGCTATACGTCCGTTAATAAGTGCTCCGACCGTCTTATGACCAACATCAGAGTGAATACGATAAGCAAAGTCAACAGGGGTTGCATTTTGCGGTAAATCAAGAACGTCACCACCCGGAGTGAATGCGAAAACTTGATCTGAGAAAATATCAAGCTTTACGGAGTTAACGTAATCTTCTGCATCTTGAGTGTCTTTGTTGTATTCAACCAGTTTTCTCATCCAAGAAAATTTAATATCATTTGCAGAATCCGCCCTATTAGAGCCTTTTTCTTTGTATCTCCAGTGTGCAGCAATACCGTATTCGGCAATATCGTGCATTTCCCAAGTTCGAATTTGAACTTCTAACGGCTTTTGGCGCGGACCGATTACGGATGTGTGAAGCGACTGATACATGTTACCTTTAGGCATTGCAACATAGTCTTTAAACCTTCCAGGAATCGGCTTAAATTGTGAGTGAATAAGCCCTAAAACTTCGTAGCATTCTTTTTCAGTATCAACAATTACACGAACAGCAGTTATGTCATACAAATCATGAAATGCGACATTCAATCGAGTCATTTTTTTGTAGATACTGTAATAATGTTTAGCTCTGCCTGTAATTTTTGCATTGATTCCACTTGCTTTTACATCTTTTGAAATCTTGTCAATAAGCATATTAACAGCCATTTCACGTTCAGTTTTCTTCTGTGAAACAAGCTGTGCAATTTCATAATATCTATCAGGATGTAAATATTTTAGCGACAAGTCTTCTAATTCGGCTTTTATTTTACCAACCCCTAAACGGTTTGCAAGTGGTGCAAAAATGTCTAATGTTTCTTGTGCAATTTTTTGTTGTTTTGCCGCAGACATAAAGTTAAGAGTTCGCATATTATGCAGTCTGTCAGCAAGTTTTAGGAAAATAATTCGAACGTCGTTTGCCATAGCAATAAACATTCTTCTAAAGTTTTCAGCTTGGCGTTCTTCTTTTGATTTAAACTGTAATTTTCCGAGCTTTGTTACCCCTTGAACCAGATTTAAAACATCTTCGCCAAAAAGTTCCTTAATTTCTTCCGGCTTGGTTTCGGTATCTTCCAAGATGTCATGTAAAAAACCTGCCATCAAAGTATGTTTATCCGCTCTCAAGCTGATAAGGATTTTTACAACTTCAATAGGATGAATTATATATGGCTCTTCCGAGATTCGGAATTGTCCGTCGTGGAGCTTTTTAGCAAACTCAAAAGCTTTTTCCAACTCGGAAATATCTTCCTGTTGGTAGTGTTCTTCCTGCAATAAAGCTCTTATTTCATCAAAGGATATTTTGTACTCATCTGCCATAACATTGTCATTTTAGAGCTTTTTAGGGTAAATTTCAAGTGGTAAATCTGTATTTCAGCTTGTTGATGTAGATAGGGGCAAATTAAAAATCAAAAAGTTCTTTTATATGAACACCTAATGCATTAGAAATTTTTATTAAACCTCTCAATCCAGGTTTATTAATATTGACTTCTATTTTCCCTATATAATCTATGCTTAACCCAGAAATCTCTGCGAGCTTATCTTGCGTTAAGCCTTTCTTTTCTCGTAAATATTTTATTCTTGTACCTAGTGATTTATATAAAATATTTTCATCCATTTGATTATTTTACTGGATGTAGTAACATAATGTTACTGGATATGTTCCAGTAGAAAGGAGATTAATATGAAAACTAAAAAAACAATACTAATTGATTTGGATGGTGTCTTAAACGAATATACCGGAGGTTTTGATAAAGATTACATTCCACCGATAAAAGAAGGCGCAAAAGAATTTTTAAAAAATATTTCAACGGATTATGAACTAAAACTTTTTACTACCAGGAACAAAATTCTTGCAACAAAATGGTTAGTTGAAAACGAGATAGATAAATTTTTTGATGATATAACAAATACCAAAGATTTAGCTTGGCTATACATTGATGATAGGTGTGTAAATTTTGATGGTAATTTTGATAATTTAATTGGTTCTATTAACACATTCAAGCCTTGGTATAAAATATAATATTTTATTGAATAACAACTTCTATCTCTCCTGCGGAGAGAAAAAGATTTCTTAACGAGGCTTTGCTGAGTTTAGAAATCTAAGAGAGGGTTTGGCCTCTTCATTGATTTTAATTTGTGCATTTCTTTTTCTTTTACATTGCAAACAAAAGAAAAAGAAACGCACCCAAAGAAAAAGAAAACCCTTGCTATTTTTCTACGCCCTTCGGGCGTTCAGATTGAAGGGCTGTGTTCGGCTTCGCCGAATAACTTTAGCCTCGCAAACTTGCGCTTCGCGCTTCAGACAATGCTCGGCAATATAAATTTGTGCACCTAACGGAATGAATAATCAATGTTAGCGAGAGAATAACAAGGCAAGTGCTGTCTGAGTGCCATAGGCACGAGTTCACTTGCTTAGCTCGAGCGTTACAATTGATTAATGAATGAAGTTACAGTGCACGAGGTTTTTTGTGGCACTTTTTTGCCGGCACAAAAAAGTGCCGGAAGAATAAAAAAAGAAATATACAAAGTAAAAGATTAACCCCCACCCGAGACTCTATAACTCACTAAATTCGTTAAGAGTCTCTACCCTCCCCGTTGGAGAGGGATTTTATTTCTCAATAAAATATAATATTTTATTGTCTCCTCTTTTTTATTCTTTAATTGCGCCTTCTTGAGCGTTAATCAAATATTTTTTACCAATTAAAAACACTGTTATTACAGGAATTGAACAGATGCATGCGCAAGCCATAAGTTCACCCCATAAAGTTATTTCTCTAAATGAGCCTTTGAATATGGTTAATCCTACAGCCAAAGTTCTCATGGAATCTGTGTTTGTAACGATTAATGGCCACATAAAACTGTTCCAAGTAGTCACAAATGTGAATATTGCTAAGGTCGCAATTGCAGGTGCTGCACAAGGTAAAGCAATTCTGAAAAATGTCTGTAGAGGATTACATCCATCAAGTTTTGAAGCATCATCAAGCTCTTGTGAGAAGCTTAAAAAATACTGTCTCATCATAAACACACCAAAACCACCGAAAATACCTGGTATAATAAGAGCTTGATATGTATTTATCCAACCCAATTTACTCATTAAATAAAACAGCGGAACTATATTCACTTGTGGCGGAATCATCATTGTTAAAAGGATTATAAAAAACAAAGCATCTGAGCCTTTAAACTTGAGTTTTGCAAAACCGTATCCTGCAAGTGCAGAAATTAAAACTTGCCCTATTGTAGTAAAAAGTGCAACGATTAAGCTGTTTAAGAAATATTTTGCGACAGGGATTGATGCAAAAACATTTTTATACGCACAAAACGAAAGGTTAATATTTTTATAATCCGTAAAAATATTTTCTTGTCCGCTCAATGAAATCAAAAACATTATAAAAAACGGCAATATCATTGACAGCGCAGTTATAATCAAAATTGAATAAAGAAAAAACTTTTTCATGAAACAATTATAACAATAAATTAAATAAAAGGCTTGATTTATAATTTTGTTTAAAGTAATATTAACATGCACTTGCCGATATTTATTGGTAAGTTGACCCCTAAATCGGGATGTAGCGCAGTTTGACTCTGCCGACGAGAACGATTAAGTATCGTTCGAGGAGAGGTAGCACTTCGCTCCCGACGGGAAAT
>CAYSIO010000001.1:0-38502 GCA_964431115.1 uncultured Vampirovibrio sp. | reverse complement strand
ATCCTGAAATAATAACGCTTAAGAATGTACCCATTTGGTGTGAGCATGACCATAATGACCATTTTGTTCCGCGTTCTGAGTTTGAATACCAATAAGTCAAACTCTTTGCTACTGCAGGGAAACCTGCTGATTGGAACCAACCGCTTGCGCCCCAGAAGAATACAAACAACCAAAGCAGGATAGTATTAGTAGGTAGTCCAAAGAATGAAACTTCTCCAGGTGTAATAAATACTGCAGATAACGCAAAACAGATGTTAGCTATAGCTGTCATAATTAAAGCTGTAGGTAAAAATTTTCTGACATCAGAACCATCAGCCAGTACACCATTGACAAATTTACCAATACCATAAGTTAAATATAGAGAGCTACCTAATAAACCTAATTCCGTATTTGTATATCCAAATTCTTCACTAAGTCCCGGTAAAGCTACTGCGATATTTTTCTTACATAAATAAAATACTGTGTATCCAATAAAGCAAGAATAAAAAATTCTCATTCTCCAATGTGAATACATACTATCAACTTTTTCTTTATCCTGAATCGGTTCAATTGCAGGAGGTTCCTTAAAAAAGTTTCTTGCAAATGCAAAAATATTCATACTTCATACTCCAATCTATTACCTTTCAATTTTATCATCAAAAAAAAATATGTAAAAACTATTGGATTTTTTTTTTGTTGTTGTATAATATATCGTATCAAGCTGATATAAATGTGTATTATATATTTATGAAAGATGTTTTCTTGGGTAGGAAAAAGATTTTTTAGATTATATAAGTTAACATGTCTTAACATTTGATATAAATTAGGCAAATTTTAATTATTTGAATAGTTTATATATATGGAAGGTTTTATAAAGGGTTTTATGAAAGTAGATAAGATTCAACAGAATTATCCAAATTATCAAAATCGCAGTAGCAATAGCTATCCAAACGGTCATACTTATAATGTTAGTTTTGCGAAGAAGCCGCCAAAAAACTTGACGGATAGAATTACTGAGCTTTTACCGGGGAAAGCTGCTATTAAATTTATGAAAAGTTTAGAATGGTTAAAAGGTGAAATTGGCGGTATTTTGATTACTGCAGTTGGTACCGGTTTAGTTGCACCGTTCCCGATTGCTTTTAACCCTTTTGTTAAGGCTCCGAAAGAGGCTTTGGAAGAAGAGAAAAAGGATGTTGAAAATACTAAAAAATATACTGCAATGAGACAGCCTATTTCGGCTGCGTTGGCGATTGCTTTCCAAGTTACGGCATTAAAACCTATTGATAAATTTTTGGATGTTATATTTAACAATCCTGACTATTCAAAACGTTTTAGTATAGTATATGATCAATCTGCTATTAACAGCAAATCTTATATTGAAAAGCTCGCGAAATTAAAAATTAAAGCTAAAGATCCTAATTTAAAAGGTGAAGCTTTTGACGAGTTATTAGAGCAAACTAAAAAAGAAATTGAAGCTTCACAAATTAATAAAATTGCTGATAAATTCAAACAAACCGGCAAGATTATGGTTGGTGAAAGATCTTTAGACCATGAATCGTTAGCTGAATTGGTTAACAGCCAAATTGATGAGTACATAACAGATGCATCAAAACTAAAAATAGATAATGAAAAGCTATCATTCTATTCAAGAAGAGCTAAGACTCTATTGGAAAATGAGACATATATCAGAGAAATCTTTAAGGATGCTCCTAAAGATGAAGCAAAAATGGCTGATTTTATTAAGAATCTTCTTAGTAAAGAGACAAATCCTCAAATTAAAGAATTATTAGAAGAAATTTCTAAACGTCCGACAGAAATTCAATATAACAGAATTCAAAGAACATTAGCCAGAATTGATACAATAAAATCTATGTGTTCAGGCGGATATACTTATGAAAAATATCTTGAAGCAATGACTACAAGAAATGCAAAACTTGATAATATAATTACAGAGTTTATGCACGCAAAAATCAAAAATCCGAAAGGAGCTTCGGATGCTATTATTAAAGAAACGATAGAAAAAATTACTAAAGCTTGCAGCTTTGATAAATCTGATAACTTAATGAACACAATTTTACACGATACCGATACGTTTAATTTTGACAAAGAAAAATTGTCAACTAAAATACATAAAGATATTGCAAAACAATATAAAGAATTTGTTAGAAATCATTATAAGAGTGTAAACCAACTTTTTAAAATCATAGTTGGTGTATGTATAACATTACCAATCACATGTAATGTGTTGAACTGGGTATATCCAAGAGTTATGGACAAATTCTTCCCGGAACTTGCCGGTTCAAAAAAAGCACAAAAAGCAATGGAGGGTAAATAATGAAAGTGAACAACTCTTCTTTTATGGCAAAAGTATTTGATTACAGTGCAAGAGCTTTAGGTACTGTTACTGACTTGAGACCTGTTAAGTGGGTTGGTGATCAATTCCAAAAGAATCCGGAAAAGGCTCTTGCTTTAACAACCGTAGGCTCGATTGTAATTAAGGATGGCGTCGGATGTTATAAATATGTAACACAATCTTTAAACAATAAAGAAATTCCTGATGAGAGAAGAAATTTCGTAGCGGCGTTAGATTTATCAAATGGTATTTTGATGATTTTAGCTCAAATCGGAATGTTCTTCGCAATGAGAAAGTTTAGTGAGCCTATATTTAATAAATGTTTCAAAAAATCATTCAGTCCGGAGACTTTAGAAAACATTGCAGCTAAGTTACGTATGGAAGATATTGCTAACGGCAAACACTTAAGAAAACTTTGTTTTGATAAAGATGCTGCAAAACTTAGAAAAGACGCATTAGATTTATTTAAATTTGTTGCAGACATTGCTGCTGCTACAATTGTGGGTAAACGTATTATAGTTCCGTTCATTGCAACTCCTGTAGCGAATGTAATTAAAGGTAAAATGGATCAAAAGACTCAAGCCGAAAAAGGTGACGATGCAGAAGAAGAAAAAGTCACTACTGAAATTGAAAAAACAGAGAAGACAGAAGAAGTAAAAGAAACTAAAAAAGCTGTGGAAGTCGAAGACGACGACGATGACCATGATGACGACTAATCGGCTATTTTTCTAAAAGTCCAAAGAAATGTTTCCTTGTACCGTCAATTTTGTCTTTGTTTTCTTCTAAGACAAGGAACTGAAATTTTTGTCCCAGAAGATTTGCTTCTTCGTCTGTAATTGTTGGCATAATCGGATACGGAGGAGAAGGGTAATCTATGATTTTTACCTTTTCATTGTAGTCAATATCAAAAATATCTCCATATTTGTTTTTGTATAGTTTCTCAATATTCCTAATATCATCTGTTTCATTTAGCAGAGGGTCAATTATAAAAATTTTTTTGAACCCGTTTTTTATCTTTGTTACAACGTGATCGATTATATTGAAATCTGTTCCGTATTCTGCTTCAAATAGTGTACTGAAAATTTTATCAAGTTCAGGAAATAAGTAGTCTTTTTCCTTTTCGCTATAAAAAGTTTGTGCTGCTAAAGAGCTTAATGATACATCACTTTCTTTTACACCGTTAATTCTGGATGCTAAATAACCTAATCTTGCTGTTTCTCCGCAATTTTGAACTTGATATTTTTGAATTGATTTGATCATTTCTTCAAAATAACGGATTGGTGTTTTTGTGTAGAATTGATAGCTATCTCGCACAAAATCCAATTTCTTTTTGTTTTCTGAAATTTTTTTATTTAATTCAATAATATCACGGCAGAGCGGTTTTCCTATATTATTTCTGATTAAATTTTTATATCCTATTTTATATTGCATCCAAGGGGATTCGTATGGGAAATTTTTTCTGACAATACTACATATCTCTTGAGCGTTATTTATTTCGACTTTCATATATATATGAGAACACAAAAATATCTATATGCCAAATAATTTAGCGAAAATCTTGTTTGATGTATAATTTTCTCATATAGAAAATAGAAATATAAAAGGAAAAATTATGTTAAAAGGAAATGAAATAAGACAGTTATATTTAGATTTTTTTGAAAAGAAATATCAACACACAGTAGTTGAATCATCAAGCCTTGTGCCGGATAACCCTACTGTACTGTTAACAACAGCCGGCATGTTGCAGTTTTTACCTATATTTTTAGGCATCCAAAAATCACCTTACGAACCTGCTCGTGCGGCATCTTGCCAAAAATGTGCTCGCGCAGGCGGAAAAGATTCAGATATCGAAAACGTAGGAAGAACTCCACGCCACCATACATTCTTTGAAATGTTAGGTAACTTCTCTTTTGGCGATTATTACAAAAAAGAAATTATCGCTTGGGCATGGGAATTTGTAACAGAAGTTCTTAAATTAGACAAAGACAGACTATGGATTACTATTTTCGAAACTGACGATGAAGCCGGCGAAATCTGGCAATCAGTTGGCGTTCCTGCTGAAAGAATTAAAAGAAAAGGTAAAAAAGATAACTTTTGGGGACCTCCGGGAGCTTCAGGTTCTTGCGGTCCTTGCTCAGAAATTCACTACGACTTAGGTGAAGAATATAAATGCGATCATCCTGAATGCGGTATTGATACTTGTGAATGTGACCGTTGGGTTGAAATCTGGAACTTAGTATTTACGGAACTTTACCAAGATGAAGAAGGAAACCAATCTCCTTTAGAAAAGAAAAATGTTGATACGGGTATGGGCTTAGAAAGAATCACAATGGTATGTCAAGGTGTTGCTTCAACATTTGAAACAGACCTTTTAAGACCAATATTGGATAAAGTATCAGAAATGAGCGGTGTTCCTTATTCTAAAACCCCTCACCCTTACCCTCTCCCACAAGGGGCGAGGGAAGCCAGTGAAAAAACAGATATTTCATTAAGAATCATTACTGACCACGCAAGATGCGTTTCTTTCTTAATTTCTGACGGTGTAATTCCGGGTAACGAAGGAAGAAGCTATGTTTTAAGAATGATTTTACGTCGTGCATTAAGACACGGTAAGATTTTAGGCATGGAGCTTCCGTTCTTGTATAAACTTGTGGATACGGTAGTTGAGCATTATGGAAAAGCTTATCCTGATTTGGTTAAAAACCAAGCAAAAATTAAAGACACTATCCAAAAAGAAGAGGAAAGATTCAATAAAACTCTTGATAGAGGTTATAAAATGCTTGAAGAATTTATCGCTGAAAAGAAAGATATTGATGGCGAAAGCGCATTCAAGCTTTATGATACTTTCGGCTTCCCATTCGAATTAACTCGTGAAATCGCTGAAGAAAACGGTCTCGCGGTCGACGAAGCCGGTTATAAAGTAGCTATGCAAGAACAAAAAGAACGTGCAAAAGCTGCAACAGCTAAAATTTCTGTAACAGGCGATATTAAGTATGCAAAAGTAGAAGAAGAAGTCGGCTCAACTGAATTCTTAGGTTATGAAGACTACGCTTGTGAAGCTAAAATTTTAGCTTTAATTGAAGGCGAAGGCTATGTTGACGTTGTATTGGACAGAACTCCATTCTACGCAGAATGTGGTGGTCAAGTTGGAGACAGCGGATACATTGTTAACGAAAACTTGAAAGCAGAAGTTCTTACAACATTCAAGGTTAACCAATTATTTGTTCACAGATGCCAAGTTCTTAACGGCGAATTAGTAATTGGTGATAGTGTTGTAGCAGTAATTGATGTGGATAGAAGAAATGAAATCAAAGTTCACCATACATCTGCTCACTTGCTTCAAGCTGCATTGATAAACGTTGTTGGCGATGAAGTTAAACAAGCCGGTTCTCAAGTTGAAGAAAACAGGATGAGATTTGACTTCACTTTCTCAAGAGCAATGACTCCTCAAGAAGTTGAGAAAACAGAAGCTCTTATGAACAAATGGATTGGTGAAAAGCTTCCTGTACAAACAGATGTTATGGATATTGAAGAAGCTAAACTTACAGGTGCAACTGCATTATTTGGTGAAAAATACGATGACGTTGTTCGTGTAGTATCTATCGGTGGTGCTAAAAAATGCAAATGCGGTGGACATGGCGGTGGTTGCAAACATTCACATGGTGACGCTCCGGAAGTTATTTCAAGAGAATTCTGCGCAGGTACTCACGCTAAATCAACAGGCGAATTGAGACTTGTTAAAATCGTATCAGAAGGCGCAATCGCAGCAGGCACAAGAAGAATTGAGCTTGTTGTATCAAAAGCTGCTATTGAGTATATGAACAGCAAAGTTAAAGTTACAAATGAGCTTGAAGCCAGATTTAAAGTTCATACAGATGAAGTTCTTGAACGTGTTGAAAAACTTGCGGAAGAAAACCGCGAATTACAAAAAGAACTTGCTCGTGTTAAAGAAGAACAAGCTAAGGGTAAATTTGCAACATTCATTTCCAGAGCTCAAGATATTGAAGGCGGTAAATTATTCATTTCTAAGATTGAGAACTTTGATGCTGATGCTGTTAAAGCAGGTATCGAACTTCTTGGCAGCAAACTTGGAGATAGCGTAATAGTTCTTGCTAGTGAGAGAATGGTTATTGCAAAAGTGTCTGAAAACTTTGTTCAAAAAGGTATTAACGCAGGTAAAATTGTTGGCGAAATTGCCCGTGCAACTGGCGCTAATGGTGGCGGTCGTCCTAACTTCGCTCAAGGCGGTGTGAAAGATGCAAGCTTGCTTGATGAAATTTTAACAAAAATCGAAAACGATATTAAAGGATAAGAGTAAAGGTATAAATAAAAGACCGATTTTAAAATCGGTCTTTTTATTTTAATACATAATGTGTGCTACGTCCTGTACCTATTTTTTTAAGAATTTTTTTATTTATCAAATCAGTAATATCTCTTGAGGCTGTATCTTGAGAACAATTGCACATTTTTGCCCATTTTGTACTGGTAAGGTTTCCCACAAAATCATCCATAAAGCGATGCAATACTTTTTTTTGTCTTTCATTAAATATTGTATTAACGTGTTTCTGCCAAAATTCAGCACGTTTTAAAACTTTTTTTAGAATTTTTTCGCTTGAATTGATTGCATTTAATAAATTTTCTAAAAACCACTCTATCCACTTTGTAATATCAATAGAGCCTTTTTGTGTTTTTTCTAAAATTTCATAATATGCTTTTCTATTATTTTGTATCTGTGATGACATTGAATAAAAGCGATATGAACTATTATCAGCTTTTGCTAAAATCATATCCGTTAAAGCCCTTGCAATACGTCCATTTCCGTCTTCAAAAGGATGTAGAATTACAAACCATAAATGCGCAATGGATGCCTTGATAAAAAGATTAGTATTATCATTATTTATATAATCAATTAAACTCATCATTTCTGCCGGTAGAATATTGGCATCAGGAGCTTGATAATGTACCCTCTCTTTACCTAAGTGTCCGGAAACAACTTGCATCGGACCATTTTTATCTGTACGATATTTCCCGACTTCAATCTTATACATACCACTGTAGCCGGTGGGGAAAAGTAGGGCATGCCAACCAAACAAACGCTCTTCTGTGATTTGTTTGTCAAAGTTTTGTGTAGCGTCAATCATCATATCAACAATACCTTCAATATTTCGACTGACTGCAATATTGGCATTAAAATCCAGACCTAATTTGCGAGCAACTGAAGAGTGTACCTGTTCTTTATTAAGCAATTCTCCTTCAATTTCGGACGATTTTAGTATGTTTTCAGTAATAATATTCAACGACGCATTGTTTTTAACTTCAAAACCTAAAGCATCCATTTTGCCTAACAAATAACCTTGAGCTTTTTGAATTTCTAATAACAAATTATTGATTTTTTCTCCGCACCATCTAAAAGAGTGCCAATCAGTGTTTTGGTAGATATATTTCATAGTTTTCTCCGCAAAATATACGGAGATAATAGCACTTTTTCTCTGCACTGTCAACATAAGGTTAAATAATAAAAAGACCGATTTTAAAATCGGTCTTTTTATTTGAAATCAGTTAGTTTGCAAAAATCTATTTCTAAAAAGTCAGCAAGTTCAAAAAGTTTGCGTAAGCTCATATATTTTTGTCCTCTTTCTACTCTACATATATATTCAGTAGAAAGGTCTAGCTTTTCTGCCAATAGGGCTTGGCTCCATTCTTTGGCTTCTCGTGCTTGTTTTATATTTTTTCCCAAAATTTTTAGCCTTGACATGTGAACTATTTTCCATGATGTGTATGTCAATGTTATAATAAATAATTAATCTTTTATTTTATTGAAACTTATTTCATAACTTAACAGGTCAGCTATCATAACCGCTTCATTATAAGATAGTGTTCCTTTTGAAAGTTTTCTTGATAAAACATTTGGCGCACAATTTTTCCCTGTACGCTCGGACATAAGAATTGCTAAATCCTTTAACTTAACACTTTCTTGAGCCAATAATGATTTAATTTGTTCTCTAGCTAATAAATTCATACTAATATTATACATTTTTGCTAATAAATTGACAAAATTGCTATTTTAGGTTAATATAAATAGCAAAAATGCTATTAAAATAGCTTAATGGTTACTTATATTATTACAAAAGTTAATAATTGGAGGATTTTATGAATAAAACAAATTTAGACATTTTAACTAAAAAGCTTGAATTGGTAACTGAGGATTTTTGGCAGGTTGACTGTTTAATAAGAATGATGAAAGAAATATTGACAAATCAAAACTGGGAAACACGGGAGGAAGATATTGAAACAATTTGTAAAATTCTTATAAAAAACTCTGAATCATTATATAGACAAATGAAACTGTTAAGATTAGAATTAGAAAAATAATACGCAAAAAATATTTTTACACGTTTTACATAAATATAAACCAACAATAAGGAGAATATATGAATATTCACAAGATTGACAATACCCCTAATTTTCAAGGCTCAAGAGAAATTATTTTTAAAGAAGCAGTCGGAAACGGCAGAAAACTTTCTCAGCCTATACAAGATATCCTTTCACAATCACAATTACGTGCAGTAACAGAGGATCTTATGAAAGACTTGAATTGTATGGTAATACCAAAGTGCTCTATCGAAGAAAATATTGATATGAGGAGAATGGCTGCAAAAGAAGCTATTAAAGGTTATGAAACCGCTCTAAAAAACGGCTCTGAAAGTATTAAGTCAATTATTAAATAACTTACACTCCTTATTTGCTATAGATTTACCCCTGTAGTAGAATATTTTTATGGATTATCTAAATAACAAATTTGACATTATCGTCGTAGGTGCAGGACATGCAGGCTGCGAAGCGGCTCTAAGTGCTGCAAGATTAGGTTGTAATGTGCTATTATGCTCGCTTAATCTTGATAATATTGCGCTTCAACCTTGCAACCCTGCAATCGGAGGACCTGCAAAATCTACTCTTGTTAGAGAAATTGATGCTTTAGGTGGGGTTATGGGTGAAGTAGCTGATGCTACTTATATTCAAATGAAAACCCTTAATTCTTCAAAAGGTCCTGCCGTGAGAGCTTTGAGGGCACAATCCGATAAAAAAGAATATTCTCAGTATATGAGAAATATTATAGAATCTACACCAAATATTTGGCTTAAACAATGTTGTATAACAGAGCTTAAAACCAAAGACGGAGCAATTTGTGGTGCTATTGATGAATTTGGTATTGAGTATTCTTGCAGAGCTGTAATTCTTACAACGGGAACTTCGCTGGAAGGAAGAATGTTTATCGGACTTCAAGCATATCCCGGCGGTAGATTAGGTGAAGCTGCGGCTTATGGGCTTTCTGATTGGTTACGCAAAAACGGGATTCAGACAAAAAAATTGAAAACCGGAACTCCTGCTCGTGTCGATAAGCGTACAATCGATTATTCCAAAATGACAATTCAACCCGGAGACGACAAGCTTAGCTTTTATTCATTCAAGCCAAATCGCCCTGTGCGTCCGCAAGTTCCTTGTTATTTAACTCGCACAAACGAAGATACACACAGAGTCATTAGAGAAAACCTCGACAAATCTCCTATGTATCAGGGACTTATTCAAGGTGTCGGACCTCGTTATTGTCCTTCTATTGAAGATAAAATCGTCAGGTTTGCTTCTAATCCTTCGCACCATATTTTTATTGAGCCGGAAGGTTTGAATACGTATGAAGTCTATATTCAAGGGTTTTCAACAAGTTTACCGGCATGTGTTCAGGTAGAAATGTTGCGTTCACTTCCGGGACTGGAAAAGGCACATATTATTAAACCTGCTTATGCAGTTGAGTATGACTATGTTCCTGCTGTGCAGACTTTACATTCTTTGATGTCAAAAGATATTAATGGTTTGTTCTTTGCAGGTCAAATTAATGGTACCAGCGGTTATGAAGAAGCTGCTGCACAAGGTCTGGTTGCGGGTATTAACTCTGTTAAATACCTTAATTCATCAGATATGTTAGAGCTTCCAAGAAGTTCATCATATATTGGAACTTTGATTGATGATTTGGTCACAAAAGATATCCAAGAGCCATATAGAATGCTCACTTCTCGTTCAGAATACAGATTGTTATTAAGACAAGATAATGCAGATGCTCGTTTAACTGATATTGGATATCAAATCGGGCTTGTTGATGATATGCAATACTCTCGTTATAGAACAAAGCAAGAAACTATACAAAAAGAGATTGAAAGACTTAGAGAAGTTAAAATTTCCGCAACAGAAGGTGTAAATGAAATTCTTGCAAAATACGGTGAACATATTGATAGAGGTATGCGTATGGCAGAACTTCTTAAACGCCCGAATATCAATTATGACGTATTTAAAGAAATTGATTCTGCAACAAAAGAATTAAATTTGAGTGAAGACATTACAGGCGAAGTCGAAGTTTTAATTAAATATGACGGCTATATAGCTAGACAAGAACAACAAGTTGAATCTACTGAAAAATTAGAAAAATACAAAATTCCGGCAGATATTGATTATTCTCAAATCAAACATATTTCTACCGAGACAAAAGAAAAATTAGAAAAAATCAGACCGACTAATTTGGCTCAAGCATCCCGAATAGGTGGAGTTAAGCCTGCTGATATTTCAGTATTAATGGTAATGTTAAAAGGTTAAAAAAATATAAAGAGGATTATATTATGACAACAGCGCTAAAAGGTTTAGAATTTGATCCGGGTTTTGGACCATATATTTTGGCTTTCAGAGGTTCTGTAGAATACTTATACTCTGATATCAATCGTTTCAAGAATCTTTCTCAGAAAAAAATGAAATTTATGCAATACTACAAAAAGCTTCTTGAAATCTTTAACAACAATCTTGGATTCTATGTCGGATGTCTTATGTGGGCTGCATACATAAAAACTCAGCCTGAACAAAAAATACTTTCAAACCACTGTTTTGGACAAGAATATAACGAAGAGGCGAATATTTCCGATACCCGTTTTATGATTCAATTTACGGAATTATTCCCAAAGGATATGAAATATTTTCTTGGACAAAACTACTCGTTTGATGAAAATATTATAAAACTTTTAAATGTTTATGAAGAGTTTTTGGTAATAAATAAAGGCTTTGTAGCTTCGGAAAAAAATACGGATATAAAACTTCCTGCATCTGTTAAAACAGAAAATGCAGAAGCTTACAAAACTCAAATTGAAGAAGTCCTTAAAACAGAAGACTTAAGTAAGCTTTTAGAATATTTACCAACAATTATATAAGGATAAAACTATGTCACAGCAAAAAGTTATAAACGTAGCAAGAGGCTTGGAAAAAGCTGAATTAGTTATAAAAAATGCTAATATCGTAAACGTTCTTTCAGAAGAAATTCACAAAGGCGATATTGCAATCGAAGACGGAATTATTGTTGGTATCGGAGAAGATTATTCCGGACACAAAGAAATCGATGTAAACGGAGCTTATGTAACCCCATCATTTATTGACGGACACGTTCACCTAGAAAGTTCTATGATGTTACCGAAAGAGTTTGCCAAAACGGTTCTCCCCGCAGGTACTACAACTGCAATTGCCGACCCTCACGAAATCTCAAATGTTTTTGGCTTACACGGAATAAGTTTTATGCACGAAGCTGTTAAAAATTTACCGTTAGATGTTTATACAATGCTACCGTCTTGCGTGCCTGCAACGCCTTTTGAAACATCCGGTTTTGATTTGAACAGCTATGATTTATCACTTTTAATTGACAAGGCTTGGGTATTAGGCATTGCTGAAATGATGAATTTTCCAGGGGTTTTAAATCTTGATAAAAACGTTATGGCAAAACTGGAGCTTGCAAAACAAAGAGATAAAAGAATCGACGGACACGCACCATTCTTGTCTAATAAAGATTTATGTGCGTATATAGCAAGCGGAGTTAAATCGGATCACGAATGTACAACACCAAAAGAAGCTATCGAAAAACTTCGCTTGGGAATGTATTTAATGATTAGAGAAGGTACGGCCGCAAAAGATTTGGAAGCTTTAATTCCTGTTTTAAAAGAATGTAATACTCGCAAATGCTTATTTGTAACTGACGACAGACATCCGTCAGACTTGAAAGAACATATTAACGGAATGGTTCGCAGAGCTGTTGAAGCTGGCGTTGACCCAATAAAAGCAGTTCAATGTGCAAGCTTAAATACTGCAGAATATTTTGGACTCAAAAACCTTGGTGCAATTGCTCCAAGTTATAAAGCAGATCTTTTAATTTTACCTGATTTAAAATCATTTAAACCTGATTTCGTGCTAAAAGACGGTAAAATAATCGTAGAAAACGGTAAACTCGTAACAACAATGGAAGAGTTTGAAACTCCTGCAATGCGTGGTTCCGTAAACGTAAAATGGATTGAACAGGACGATTTTAGAATCGAAGCAAAATCTGATACTGTAAAAGCTATTCAAGTTATTCCGCATCAACTCGTTACAAAATCAGTTGAATCTAAAATAAAAATAGAAGACGGAAACGCTGTTAGTAACATTGATACTGATACTTTAAAAATTTGCGTAATCGAACGTCATAGAGCGACCGGAAATATCGGCAAAGGTTTTGTTAAAGGGTTTAATTTAAAATCCGGCGCAATTGCATCAACTGTAGCGCACGATTCTCACAACATGATTGTTGTCGGCACAAATGACTACGACATGTATGTAGCAGCGGTAGAACTTGTTAAATCACAAGGCGGAAAAGTTGTTGTGAACAACGGAGAAGTAATTTCAAGATTACCGCTTCCGATTGCGGGATTAATGTCAGATAAAGATTTCAATTTTGTTTTGGAAAAATGCGCAGAGCTAAACAATGCTTCGCATTCAATAGGTTGCACTCTTGAAGATCCGTTCATGACAATGGCTTTCATGTCATTACCTGTAATTCCGGAACTAAAGGTTACGGACAAAGGGATTTTTGATACAAACAAATTTGATTTTGTGGATATTTTTGAAACTGCCCAAATCGCTAATCACTATTAACTTCAAGAGATTCGATGGAATTTTTTCTTAAATTTAATAGATATTTTACAACCTGTTTTATTGAAAAATTTAAAGAAAGAAGCTCTTGGACATGCTTTCTTGATTCTTCATTTTCAATAAAATCCCACTCTTCATTGTATTTGTAATAAATCGTATCTGATAGAAGTTCTATAGATTTAAGTGGTGTATAAATATAAGATAAAAAAGTTTCGTAGTCCATGACATACCTCTTTGATTGCAACTTTGTTGTAATTAAATATAACATAATTACAATTTTATTGCAATTGTTATTGTAACTTATATGTAATAAAATTACAACAAGGTGGGTAATTTATGATAAAAGATAGTAAAAAACGTTTTGTATTACTTGTAGATAATGACATTTATGAAAAGTTTAAAAAACTTGCGGTTGAACAAAACAGAACAGCAGGTAATTTAGGAACTACTTTGATAAAAGACTACGTAAAACAACATTACAAAGAAAATTAATAGATAAATTTACTATTTTCCCCTTTCATGATATAATCAAGCCATGTTCACGGGTATTATAGAAGAATTTGGAAAAATCCTTAACATCACATCCAAGGATATTACCGTTGAGTGTGGAACGGTACTTGAAGGAACTAAACTCGGTGACAGCATCGCAGTCAATGGAGTTTGCTTAACTGTTGTTGAAATTTTACCGAAAGGTTTTGTAGCAGATGTTTCACCGGAAACATTTAAAGTGACTTCTTTGGGAGACTTGCACGTAGGAAACCTAGTTAACCTTGAACGTGCAATGAAAGCAGATGGCAGATTCGGCGGACATATCGTTTCAGGTCATATTGACGGCAGGGGAAAATTCATTTCTTGCAGACCTCAAGGCGATTTTTATGAGCTAAATGTCGAATTACCTTCTGAACTGGCAAAATATGTTATCAAAAAAGGTTCAATTGCAATTAACGGAATCAGCTTAACAATTGCAGGGGTAGGGGTAAATACTGTAAAAGTTGCGATAATTCCGCACACATACGAAAATACAAGTTTAAAAGAACTTAAAAACGGCGATTTTGTAAACATTGAGGTCGATATGATCGCCAAATATATTGAAAAATTTTTATCAACGGGTGATAATAAATCAAGAATAAGCCTTGAATTCCTGCAAGAGCATGGATTTTAGGGGTAAAGAAAGGAAAATATAAGTATTGAGATTATAATTTAAATGACTTAATCACTTAGTCACTCAATCACTTATTCACTTTAAAAATGAACACAAATCAATTTAGTACAATTCAAGAAGCATTAGAGGATTTTAAATTAGGAAAACCTCTTATTGTTGCTGACGACGAAGACAGAGAAAACGAAGGCGACTTGATTTGTTCTGCGCAATTTGTGACACCCGAATTGATTAACTTTATAACAAAAGAATGCAGAGGTTTGGTTTGTTTAGCGATTGATTCAGAAATTGCTGAAAAGCTTGAATTACCACAAATGGTTCAAAGAAACACAGAATCAATGCAAACAGCTTTTTCTTTAAGCATTGACGGTCATCCAAAATTTGGAGTCACAACAGGAATTTCTGCTTATGACAGAGCAAAAACAATTGAAATAGCGGTTGCTCCTGATGCAGTTCCAGCAGATTTAGTTCGACCAGGGCATATGTTCCCTTGTGTAGCAAGAAAAGGCGGTGTGCTTAAACGCTGTGGTCATACAGAAGCTGTTGTTGATTTAGCTAAACTTTGCGGACACAGACCTGCCGGTGTTATGTGTGAAATTATGTCTGAAAATGGCGAAATGGCTAGAAGAGATGAGCTTCATGCTTTCGCTAAAAAACACGGTTTTAAGTTTATTACTGTTTCAGATTTAATAGCTTACAGACTGGAACGAGAAAGATTTGTCCAAAAAGAAGTTGAAACATTCTTACCTACTCAGTTTGGAGATTTCAAAATTGTCGGCTATAGAGATACTATCTCTAATTGCGAACATGTTGCGTTAGTAAAAGATGACGGAAGTGACAAAACGCCGCTAATAAGAGTACATAGCGAATGTTTGACAGGCGATATTTTCCACAGTCTTAAATGCGATTGCAACTGGCAATTACACGAAGCTCTTAAAATGATTGAAGAATACGGCAAAGGCGCTCTTATTTATATGAGAGACCACGAAGGACGCGGAATTGGATTAATTAATAAACTTAAAGCGTATAAGCTTCAAGAAGAAGGACAGGATACCGTAGAAGCTAATGTATCTTTAGGATTTGCTCCGGATTTAAGAAACTACGGAGTTGGCGCTCAAATTATTCTCGATTTAGGATTCAATAATTTTAATTTAATTACAAACAATCCTAAAAAAATTATCGGGCTAAAAGGATACGGACTTACAATACACGAGAACATAAATATAAAATCAGAAGTTAATAAATACAATGAAAAATATATAAATACTAAACGTGAAAAAATGCATCACTTAATGTAGAGGAATGGTTATGGCAGAAATGAATTATGAAGTAGAATTACTTGATAGTAGCACTTTTAAAATTTTTAAAGGTGTGTATAACGACTTCAAGGCAAAAGCTGTTAGTGAGTATAAATTTGAACTTGAGCCTCTTGAATATGATGAATTTATTGATGCCGTTGAAAACGGATATTTGTCTTGTATTGTGTTAAAAGAAAATCTTATTCCTACTGCATTTTTAGTTTATACAACTTCTATTTCAGAATCTATAGAACTAAATATTATTCATTGTCTTGGAACAGAAGATGAAATCCCGAAACAAAAAGCTTTAATCGAAAAATTCTTAGAACTTACTGAAGCTGAACGACAAAATAAAGTTGTGTCCTATCCTATGCTAGGACATCAATCTGTATTTACAGCTGATATTGCACGTTATGGTTTCAAATTTATCGGACTTGCGGTTCTTAGATTTGTTATGGGAAACGCTTCTTCTGAAAGAATTTTAGAAAATATGAAATTAGCAGATAAGCCTGATGAATATAAAATCGTAAGTTATGATGATTCGTTTAGAGAAGATGCAATCCGAGTTATACACGAATCTTTCCGTGATACGCAAGATGCATTATATGATTCACGTTATAAAACAATGGAAGGAACAACTGATATAATTAATAAAGTTGTGGAAAATATTTACGGTGAATTTTTACCGGAAGCAACTTCCGTTTTATTATATAACGATGTTCCTTGCGGTTTTGCTTTTGCAAACGTTACGGGGGGTAAAATTGCGAATATTCCTCTTGTAGCGATAGAAAAGGGACACAGAGGACATGGGTTCTCTGAGTTGTTACTTAACAGAACAATCAAAACATTAGTCGATTGGGTGAAATTAGGCAAACGCGACTTTTCAGAGGTTAACGTAACAACTGAGACAAATAATTACAAAGCTTTAAAAATGTACAGAAAAATCGGATTTAGAGAAGATTATTGTTATCCGCAAGCATATTTGTTTACTAAAAAAAATAATAATATTCTTCCAAAATTTTCTTTGTAAAAATGATACAAAATAAAAAAATCATGGTATAGTAGATATATAAGAATAGTAGTCTTTTTAATTAAAGACTGAATGAAAGGAGACGTATGAAAAGAGAACTTTTAACAGCAGTAGGTGTTCTTTGCGTTACAGCAGGTGTTGCTTCTGCAGCAGATTCTATTCAAGCTTACGCACACCCTACACTTTTCGGTTCACAAGGTCACGCTCTTGTAACTGCAGAAAGTGATGTTATTGTTGGTGGCAAAATTTATAAACCTTGCCATGTTAAAACTATTGAAGGTAAACAAAACGTTGTTGTGGGACGTTTTGCAAAACAAATGCTTAACGATATGCAAGCTAAAATGGACAAAAAAAGAGGCGCTTTATATGATCCAAAAATGCCTGTTTTACGTTCTGAGTTAGCATTCTTGATTTCTGAAGGCTTAGGTCTAAAAGACGGTGATTCTACAAAATATACTGATTTGTCAGATGGTTATTGGGCTAAAGCTGAAATTGAAAGAGCTTTAACAGCTGATGTTATGATTGGCTACCCTGATTCAACTTTCAAACCTGATAAAGCTATTACAAAAGCTGAAGTATTCTGTACTTTTGCTAAATTAATGAATCTTGAATCAAATGATTCTGTTCCTGTTTTAAACGGACAAACTATTAAATATGTTCCTGAGTGGGCTTATAAAGCAACAAACGAAGTTATCGCTTCCGGCTTATTAGGTGTTGTTCCTAATACTGATAAAGTAATCAATGACGAATATCTATCTAAAGAACAAGTTGCTTACTTTGTATCAGCTATGAAGAGAAACTTCCAAATTGATTTATCAAATGGTGCAATCGGTTGTGCAACTAAATATGAACCGGTTGCTGTAAAAATCAAACTTAGCGAAAGAATCAGCGCTAGAACTTCTAACGTAAACGATACTTTCACAGCTAAAACAACTGAAGATGTAACAATTAACGGTGTTTGCTTCCCTGCAGGTTCAACAGTTAAAGGTGTTGTTTCTGCAGTTGCCAGACCTGGTGTTAAGAGACCTGGTTACATCGAAGTTCAATTCGAATCAATCAAAAACGGTGAAAATTGCGCTTGCTTCCCTAAGAGACTTTCAAGCGCTCAAGTTGATGTAATGAAAAATCCTAACATCGTTTCAAGAGTATTAGGAGCTCCATTCTCAATGGTTGGTAGAGTTGCAGGTGTTGCAGGAAGAACAGTTTCTGAAGGCGCAGAAGTAATTGCTAACGGCGTTGAAGAATACGGCGGAAACTGGTCAGATGCATTTGCTGATACAGCTTCTTTACACCCTCTTAAAGGCCTTAAGAGCGTAGGAAGCAGCTTTATCACTGTTGGTAAAGGTGTTTATAACCTATCTAAATTAGCTGTAAGCGGAACTTTCGGTGTTCTTTACGAATTCGTTGACGAATGCAAATACATCATCGTTCCTAATACAACTAACGATTCCAGCTTGAATCCGGATGAAGAATTAACAATCATTTTCTAATCTTCAAACTTGGATAAAATTTAAAACCCCTGATACCAAAAGGTTTCAGGGGTTTTGTTTACAAAAGTTTACAAACTTAAATAAAAAAGGCAATTTTTTCTGTTCTCGTTACTTTATATATATACAGGATATCTAATATCGCTATTAATACAGTAAAGGAGAAATATACTATGGCAAGAGTTTTGATTTCCATGCCGGAAGAATTTTTAAGCAGAATTGACCAGGTAGCAGAGGGTGAAAACCGCACTCGTTCAGAATTGATTAGAGAAGCTTTGCGTAGCTACATGTACAAAAGCAGAGTAAAATCTTCTACAATCGCTACTAAAAATGCTGCAATCTTAGAAGCTTTATTAGATTAAGATTGTAATTAAAATGTTTTAGTGGGTAATATGTATTCCGAGAGGAATTACATTTACTCCAAGCGGAAAAAGGAAAAAATAGGGAAAATTGACAAGCGACTCAACACCAATGAGTCGCTTTTTATGTATAATATTTATTTCTTTAGATAATAGATATTAATTCCCGCCTTTGAACTGGGCTTTAAGCAGTTCGTCAAGAAAATCAAAACCTTCTTTGACTTTTGTCTGTATTCTTTCACAGATACAACATAGTCGTTCATCTTTAAAACCTTTTTTATTTTGAAAAGATTTTTCTTCTAGCACTTTACCTTTGCTTAATATTTTATAATTAAGCCCGGTAACATCACGACGAGCTCCCTTATCAAAAACATCGGTTAATATTGTTGTTCCGTTTTTACCGGGAACACGGAATGTTGTAACCCTTTTTAGAACTTCTGTTTTTGCTTTAAAATTTAAATCAGATATTGAATCAATATTCATAATAAACCTACCTTTCACTATTATATTAAAACGTAAAAATATTTTTTTTTGCTGGCAACATCCTATTTTGTTCCGATTTATGTTATATAATATTGTTAAGGGATGAGAAAATTATTATTTTTAATAGCAGTTTTTATATTTTTTATTCAGCCTTGTTTTGCAATTAAGATAGGGTTGCAAACCGATGTTAATAAGACATATATCGGAGCTTCAACGCGAGCTGAAATTATTGATTGTAAAACGAATAGACTTATTTTTATTATGGAGCAGATGCAAGGTTATGAATTTAAACCGCATCGAGGAGTGATTGCAATTAAGGTTGACGGTGAGTTTAAAAAAATAAACAGTAATAAAATTGTTATAAAACCTGCTGATGAGGGTTTTGTAAGTGTTAAGCGCAAATGGTATCGAGGTCATTTTCAACTGTTGAACAGCGGAAACGGACTTACAGTGATTAATGATTTACCGATTGAATTATATTTACAAGGAGTTGTGCCATCAGAAATGCCGCCAAGTTGGGAACACGATGCTCATAAGGCACAGGCGATTGCAGCAAGAAGTTATGCCATTGCAAATATGGGTAAGCGGGCAAAACACGGTTATGATTTAAAAGATACTCCTGAAGATCAGGCATATGGTGGCGCAACGGCAGAAACACCTCAGACAAATGATGCTGTTACAGAAACAGCAGGTCTTGTGCTTATACACGACGGTAAGATTATTCCTGCTTATTATTCAGCTTCTGCGGGTGGACATACGAAGTCCGCTTCGCAAGTTTGGACAAAAGATGTTGGCTTTATAAAAGCTGTTCCGTCTTTCGATGACGGAATAAAGAAGAACGGACATGGCGTAGGAATGAGCCAGTATGGCGCTAATAATCTTGCGAAAAAAGGTTATAATGCGTATCAGATTTTAAAATATTTTTATGCAAACACCAAGTTTGCTAAAATAAATTCAGAATATTATAAGTAATGAGGAATTGTTCCCTCACCCCAACCCTCTCCCTAAGGAGAGGGAGTTAGGAGAAAAAATGAAAACAGCTCAGGTAAACGGAAATAAAATAGTTATAAAAGAAGTTGATGATATAAAACTCAACGGTAGCAAAGGTGCAATCGTAAAGGTTTTAGGCTGCGGACTTTGCGGTTCTGACATTGTGAAATTTAAACATAATATTGTCAAAGACGGTGCAGTCTTAGGTCATGAAATAGTTGCAATTATAGAAGAAATAGATTCTGATACAGATTTTAAAGTCGGAGATAAAATAGTTAGTTCACATCACATCCCTTGTTTCAAATGTACGTATTGTCAGCATGGAAATTTTTCTATGTGTCAGCATTTTAAAGAAACAAATATTCTTCCGGGTGGGTTTAGTGAAAAAGTTTATTTGAGTGAAGAACATCTGAAAAATGTTGCACACAAAGTTCCTACAAATTTATCTGATGAGGAAATTTCTTTTTATGAACCACTGGGTTGTTGTGTTCGTGCAATAAAAAGATGTAATCTCCAAGTTGGTGATAAAATTCTTGTAGTCGGTCTTGGCTCAATCGGTTTGATCATGGCAGAAGCTATTCAGGCGATGGGCTATAAAGTTTATGCTTGTGATTTATTAGAAGAAAGAATTGAAATAGCCAATAAAAAAGGTGTTGAATCCTTTAATTCTCGTGATTTAGAGACTTTTGAAAAACTGATGAAAGAAAAAACTTTTCAGCTTGGTGTCGATGCCGTTTTTATGACATCCGGTGCAGATAAAGCTATTGATGTTGCTTTAAAAACTATAAAAATGGGTGGAAAAATTTTAGTATTTTCAAGTACTCCAAATAATTTTGGTTATGCTAACAATGAGATTTATTATAAAGAGCTAACTGTTATGGGTAGTTATTCACCATCACCTAAAGATTTGGAGGACTCTTTTGAGCTTCTGTCTTCGGGAAAAGTTAATGTTAGAGATTTAACCACAACTTATCAACTTACTGAAATTCAAAAAGCTTTTGAAGATACGATATCAAATAAGATCTATAAAGCTTATATTCAAATAGCAAAATAATTATTCAAAGTCTTTCGGATTTAAATTGTGATAATGCCAAACGTTTTCAATATATTCGGGTTTATATAAATCTAAAGATTTTAGACGTTTTACGATTTCATCAAGTAACATTGTACTTCCTGCAATTGTTCCGTCTGCTGAAGTCGCGCGAGTGCCGTCATAATAAATTTTTGAATCGGCAAAAACTGTCTCTTTCATATCGCTGTGAGTAATTGGCAAAGCATCGCTTACCAGAATAACTTTATCTGCAGGCTTTGATTTAAAGAAAAGCTTTAGGGCGTCATCATTTACGTGAATCCCGTCTGCGATAATTTCAGCATACGCTCTATCGTCAATTAAAGCGGAAAGCGCAGAAGAGCTTTTTCTATGATTTATTCCTGACATTGCGTTAAAAGTGTGTGTTGCTCCGTCAACATCCCCCCAACCGGTACAGTGTCCCGCTTGAACTTTTATACCTTTTGAATGTAAATAATCTATCAAGCCTTCATCGAGTTCAGGAGCAAGAGTAACTATCTTTATAAAATTATCTTCAATAAGCTTGTAATTTTCAACGGTCAAAGACATAAAATGTTCCGGGTTATGAATTCCTTTTTTTTCAGGGTTAATAAAAATACCTTCTAAATGGATCCCTAATATCCTATGACATTGTTTTGCGGCTTCTTTTATAACAGAAATTTGGCGATTGATATTTGTGACGGAATCTGTTACGAGAGTCGGATAAAAAGCTCCAATGCTTCTTTCATAAAGTTTATCTGCAACGAATAGAATATCATTCACCCCTGCGGTGTTAAAATCTACTCCGAAAGCGCCATGAATATGTTGTTCTAATAAAACAGGTCTAGTCATCTTATCCAAAAATTTCTCTTACTTTTTCTCTATCGTCAAAATGTATTGTTTCGTCTGCTAAAATCTGGTAGTCTTCATGTCCTTTCCCCGCAACAAGAACGACATCATTAGCTTGTGCTATTTTATAAGCTTCTTTAATAGCAAGTTCTCTATCCGGTTCAACTATGACTTCAGAAGTACTTTTAAGTCCTGCAAGAATATCGGTAATTATTTGTTGCGGATTTTCAGAACGAGGATTGTCGCTTGTTATAATAACTTTGTCCGCAAGATTTTCTGCAATTGCGCCCATTTTTGGACGTTTTGTTGCATCTCTGTCTCCGCCGCAGCCAAAAATACAGATAAGTTTTCCGTTTTCAGGAGTTATCTCACGAGCAGCCTTTAAAACATTTTCCAAACCGTCAGGAGTATGTGCATAGTCAACAATCACCGTAGGTTTGGTTGTAACGATTTCAAACCTTCCTGCAACACCTTTTATTCCTTCCAGAACTTTAATGGATTTTTCAATATCAAAGCCTAATGCGAGAGCTGTTGTAATTGCAGCAAGTACATTATAGACAGAAAACATCCCGTTCATTGACAGACTGGTCTTATATTCTTTTCCTTGTACAATACACGTAAAAGAAGCCCCTTCTCCGGAAAATGAGATATCTTTTGCCATTACATCTGCGTTATTTGCAACGCCATAAGTGTATTTATTAACTGTTGGTGAGATTACTTCTAAAAAGTTTTCTGCATAATTATCGTCAGTATTTATAACTGCAAAGTCTCCGGTTACCAAGTCTGCAAATAAGGATGCTTTAGCTTTGAAATAATTCGTCATTGTGATGTGAAAATCTAAATGATCTTGCGTAAGGTTGGTTAATACTGCACCGTTAAAATCTACGTAATCAACACGGTGTTGAACTAGAGAGTGAGAAGATACCTCCATTACAACATTATCAATACATTTTTCGTTTATATCATATAACAAATTTTGTAGTTCAGGAGCTTGTGGTGTTGTGTGTTTTGCATCAAGGTAAGGTTCTTCACTTGAAAACTTGTGTCCTAAAGTCCCTATTAGTGCGCATTTTTGATTGAAAGCTTCGTAAAGTTTTTGGATTAAATGTGTTACCGTAGTCTTACCGTTAGTTCCTGTTACACCAATAATATTTAGTTTTGTAGAAGGATGTGCATTAAGTGTGCTTGCAATTTGTGCAATTGTTTCTGAGGCAGAGTTAACTACAATCTGTGGTGCATCTATGCTTAGTCTTCTTTCAACAACGCAAGCAATAGCGCCGTTTGCAAGAGCTTCTTCCGCATATTCATGTCCGTCAACATGTTCTCCGGTTAAGCATACGAAAATATCATTAGGTTTAGTCTTTTTTGAATTGTAAGAAATATTTTCAATTTCTTCATCATAATCTTCAATATTTACTAATTCTATGCAATTAATTTCTTTAATTAAGTTTCCTAATCTCATATATTACCTCTTTTATTTAATCTTATCCGGTTGTAAGTTCAAAATATGTGTTAATTGTGTTGAAATTTCTTTAAATATAGGTGCTGCAACTGTATTACCCCAAATTTCAGCGCCCTGTGCTGAGTCAACTATAACATATATTAAAACTTGCGGGTCGCTTGCCGGTAAATAACCGACTATTGATGTATAAAGTTTGTTGGTATAACCGGCTCCGTTCTCTTTTGGTTTAATTGAAGTACCTGTTTTAGCTGCGATATTATAAAGATCTGATTTTATTAAAGATTTTCCGTTATTAACGCTTGCTGTTAATAAATCTGTAACAGCTCTGGCATGTTCCGGAGTCATTACTTGTGTGCGTTTTACTTTTATAGCTTCTTCTTCCGGTGAATATTTTATAACATGCGGAGTCACTCTTACTCCGTCATTTGCGATTGCAGATACTGCTGATACCATTTGTATTGCCGTAACAGAAGATCCATATCCGTAACTCATTGAAGCATGGTCTGAAGAATCCCAACGAGAAGCAGGTTTGAGGATACCAACAGATTCTCCCGGTAAATCAATCCCTGTCTTTTCGCCAAATCCAAATTTTCGAAGCATGTCATAATATTCATGTTTACCCATCATTTGAGCAACCAGAACAGATCCAACATTGCTTGAATGTTGGAATAAGTATACCAAATCAATCCAACCGGGGTTTGGATGTTTGTTGTAATCGTAATTCTTAATAGTCCACCAACCGACTTTGATTTTACCGGTGTCGTTGATTTTGGTATATTTATTAATTTTTCCGAGTTCCATTGCAGAAGCTATTGTTATTGTTTTAAATGTTGAACCCGGAGGAAAAACGTCAGTTAAAGTCCAGTTCTTTGTCTGAAAATATGTTGCAGTTTTAAAATTGTTAGGATCAAAATATGGATATACTGCATACGCGAGAATTTCTCCGTTTCTCGGATTCATTACAATAACGGCGCCTCTAAAAGCTTTAAATTTTTCAATAGCTTTCATTAATGCTTTTTCGCAAACGTGCTGAACAGCGGCATCTATGGTTAAAGTTACATCTTTACCTTTGATTGGTTTTGTTGCCGCAATAGGGTCTGTAGAGATATTGAAAATAACTTTACCTTTTGGTGTCATTTCATAGTTAGCACCTTTTGCAACGCTTTCAAGCTTATCTTTTGCTGTTTCTTCAACTCCGGCAGCAACATCTGCATCGAAATTATAATATCCCAGAACATGCGCAGCTAAAGAACCCTGAGGATAAGTTCTTATACTTTTTTTGTCCATAGGAATTTCTCTTAAATTTAATCTTGCAATTTTATCTCGAGTTTGCCTGTCGACATTCTTTTTTATTGATATTAAAGGTACGTCTTGTTTTAATTTCTCAGTAAGGTTTACTTGAGAAATTTTTAAAATAGGAGCGAGAAGTTTTGCAAGTTCCTCCGGAGTATGAACAAAATCGTCCTTTCTGGCAAAAATGTCATAATATACGGTATCTGTAGCGAGCTTAATCCCATTGCGATCAAAAATACTTCCCCTCATGACAAAAGAACTTGCTCTTCTTTGTTTCTGAGCCTTAGTGCGATATTTTTTTACATCCACAACTTGTATGCAAAACAAATATAATATAAAACCTGCGATAAGCACTGCAAAAATAGCTTGCAGCCACAATAATCGTTCAGAAAAAATTTTGCTTTTGTTTGGTTTTTCTGTTCTGTGCATGCTCATCTCCCAAGAAATATATTACCATAATTCAATAAATAAGGGAAATTTTAAACTTTTTTTAAGCATGTCGGACATGTGGCTATCCACCACTCAGGCTATTTTTAAATGTATTTTCGACACTTTATACTGAGAATCACTAATAACAAGGAATTCGGGAAATTTACAAAACTTCACAAGAAGTATTGACAAAATTTTTCTTATGTAGCATAATAAAATTGTTGAATGAAGTGTAAGGAAAACACTTAATAAAAACTCACCGGAGGTGATAAAAATGCAAATAAACAAAATATCAAATATAAGTTTCAAAGAAAATACATTGTCAAAAACAATGAAATCTGAAAACGCAATCCTTATGTTAAGAGATCCAAATGCTGCAGTAAGATTTAAACACAGTCAAGAGATAGCTAAGAAAGCGGACTCTGTAGATACAAATCCTATCGTAGCTTTAGGCTATAAATTATACAGAACTTTTAATATGATTAAAGGTAATGAAAGTTCCAAAGCCGAAACAAAACAACTTAATACAGTTGCATAAATAGATTCTATAATATAATACACACACATAATTTTGCGGTAATCCAATAGGGTTGCCGCTTTTACTTTATTGTAAAGTTGGTTGTTTTGCCAGAAAGTGTTCGAGATACACTTAACCTCTGATTCTTGTGTCTGAATAATATTCTTTGTTTGTAGAATCAAAAATTTCAATTCTTTTTATCTTATTTTCAAGTTCCGGATTTGGACTTTGTTTTTTGGCATCATATAAATATTTTAGGGCAGATCGTGAGTCTCCGAATTTCTCGTAGATGTCCCCCATTCTATAAAGTAAATCATAATCATTCTCGAACCCTCTTTTATAGCTTTCGCAATAATATTTAAGAGCTCTTCTGTAAAGTTCTCTTTTATAATAGAACTCTCCAAAGTAAAAATATGGCAGAGGATTTGCGTTATCAAGTCCTATTGCTCTGGAAAAATTACCTTTAGATTGTCGGTCTTTACCTATTTTGTCGTAGAGGATTCCGAGTTTTATAGGATATTCTATTTTGCCAGGGTTAACCTGTTGTAAAATGCTGTAGAGCATTAGAGCGTTTGTCATATCTTCGTTTATAATACCATCTTTAAGCTGATTTGCATTATGAAAATATTCTCGAGCTTTTAGCTCTGTTTCAGCTTCGTTTATTTTGCTGTAATCTGTCGGAATAGAATATTCCACTCCGCCCTTTACCGCAGAAAATGAAGGCAGAGATGTGCCTGTGAAAATTAATATTATTAATAATGCTAATATAGAAGGTTGTCGCATAAATTCATCTTAATATTATATAATAATCACTATTATATCAGATAATTTTTTAGTACAATATATTTCAAGGGGGATATATATTGAAAGAGCTTGTATGTTTAGTGATTTTTGTAGTATTGTCAATGCTTTTGGCGCTAGCGATGCTTGTTGCCGGTTTTATATGTCAATATAAAAATGAGTCTGTTGTCAAAAATTCAACATACGAGTGTGGTTTGATGCCTATAGGTGATGCAAAAGTAAGATTTGATATTAAATATTTTAATTATGCAATTTTATTTTTAATATTTGATGTTGAAACGATATTTCTCTATCCGTTTGCGGTTACAATGAATTCACTGGGTCTATTTGCCATAATTGAAGCATTCATATTTGTTGCAATACTTTTATTTGGCCTATTTTTTGCTATAAAGAAAAAGATGTTGAGGTGGGTCTAGTGAATGTTGTAGTAACTTCGATTGATTATATTTTAAACTGGAGCAGGGCAAATTCATTATGGCCTTTAACTTTTGCAACATCTTGTTGTGGGATTGAAATGATGCAGACGGTTGCTTCTAATAATGATATAGCACGTTTTGGGTCAGAAATTTTTCGAGGATCTCCTCGTCAGGCAGATTTGTTAATTTGCGCAGGAACAATTACTCATAAAATGGCACCTGCTTTATTAAGGTTATACGAACAAATGCCTGAACCAAAGTATGTTATCGCAATGGGTGCTTGCACTTGCGGAGGTGGAATGTTTGCAGAAACATCTTATTCTGTCGTAAAAGGTATTGATAAAATTATTCCTGTAGATGTTTATTTACCGATGTGTCCGCCAAAGCCTGAATCGCTTTTGGATGCGATTAGAAAGTTACAAGGGCAAATTAAAAAAGAATCTATTGTTGCCAGAAAAGAGTTTATGAATGCTCATAAGACACCTCTAAAAGAGTTCTGTGGAATGCTTGTGAGTGAAGATTTTTCCGTTACAAAATTAGGTGTTAAATAATGCGAAAGGCGCAAAAATGAATATAGAAAATTTAAAAAATATTGTTCAAAATTGTGAATTAATCGGAGAAAAAATTGTTGTAAGTGACAACATTTTAAACGTTATTGATTTTATTAAAAATACATATAAATTTGATTTTTTGAAAAGCATAACTGCTGTTGATAATGGAGAGTTTGGTATTGAATTAATTTATAGACTTTTTAATTCAATAGATGAAGAAGAAGTTGTTATAGCAACTTCTGTTAGAGAGGAAGCGGAAAGCGTAAGCTCTATTTTTGATTCAGCAGTTGCTGATGAAAAGGAAATATATGATCTTTTTGGAGTGAAATTTGTAGGTAATAAAGAGCTTAAAAGACTTTATATGCCGGAAAACTGGGAAGGACATCCTCTAAAAAAAGATTATGTTGAAAATGATGAAAGGCTAAGTTGGAATGACTAAACTCAAATTGAATTTGGGTCCTCAACATCCATCTACACACGGAGTATTGAGGTTAATATTAGAGCTTGAAGGGGAAAAAATTATCTCCTGTGAGCCTGATGTTGGCTATCTTCATCGTGGTATGGAAAAAATGGCTGAGAAGCTTAGTTATTTACAATATTTACCTTTGGTTGACAGAATTGATTATTTAGCGGGTTTTTTCTATTCAGAACTTTTATGTAGAACTGTTGAAAAAGCTTTGGACGTAAAACTTTCTGACAAAGCTCGTGCAATAAGAGTTATGATGCTTGAGTTGAATCGAATTGCCTCTCATTTGCTTTGGATTGGCGCATTCTTGATGGATTTGGGAGCTACTTCTCCGTTTTTCTATGCTTTTAGGGATAGAGAATTAATTCTTCAGTATTTCGAAAAAATAACCGGTCAAAGAATGATGAATAATTATTTTGTTTTTGGTGGTGTTAGACATGATATTTTTGATTTGGAAGATGTTGAAGAAATTTTAAAAACATTAGACAAAAAAGTTCCCGATTACGAAAAACTAATCACTGAAAACCCTATTTTTATTCAAAGAACAGAAGGTAAGGGTATATTAATTCCGGAAGAAGCTATTAATGGTGGAATTACAGGTGTGAATTTAAGAGCAAGCGGAGTTAATTTAGACTTGCGCTCTAAGGATAATTTGTATTGCGGATTTTATTTTGAGCCGGTGATTTTAGAAAAAGGTGATGCTTGGTCACGTTATAAAGCAAGAATTTTAGAGATTATTGAGAGTTCAAATATTGTAAGACAAGCTTTAGAATATCTTAAAAAAGGTGGAGAATTAAAACAAGAGTTAGTAAATCCACTGAATTTAAAACTTCCGGAAGGCGAATTTTATTCTGAAATAGAAGCACCCAGAGGTTTAGCTTCTTTGTATGTAAAATCTACGGACGAAAGCTCGCCTTACAGATTGAAATGGAGAACAGGTTCTTTCTATTCAGTTAACTTGTTGAGGAAAATACTTGTCGGAGAGTACTTAAATGATGCAATTGCGATTGCGGGTTCGTTGGATATAATTTTACCGGAGGTCGATAAATAATGAATTATCTTTATTTCTTATATATCGAGTTTCTAAAACATCATAATATTCCGCAAATATTTGGGGATATAACTTTTTACGTGATACCTTGTTTAATAATTTTTGTGGCGTTATTGATTGTGATATTAGCGTTAGTTTTGTTCGAGAGAAAATTATTGGGTTGGTTTACGCAAAGAAAAGGCCCGAACCGTGTAGGATTTTGGGGAGTTTTGCAGACAGTTGCAGATGCGTTTAAGCTCTTGTGCAAGGAAAATATTACACCAAGTGGTGCTGACAGATTTCTTTTTAACCTAGCACCATTGTTAATGTTTCTGCCTGTAATGATAGCTCTGGGATTGATTCCTTTTAGTTCAGAATTTACATTTATGAATTTTCAGACAAATCTTTTGATATATGTCATTGTAGCAACAATGCCGGTATTGTGTATATTACTGGCTGGCTGGGCAAGTAATAATAAATATTCGCTAATGGGTGCTATGAGAAATGTGGCTCAGATTTTAGCATATGAGTTACCAATTGCGTTTACTGTTTTATCTGTAATGGTATTGGCATCTTCTATGAATCTTACTCAAATAACATTAGCGCAAAGTAGTAAATATGGTGCACTTGGTTGGTTTGGAATTCCGTGTTTTATTGGGCTGGTTATAATGTTAATTTGTACTTTAGCTGAATTGAATCGTTGTCCGTTTGATTTACCTGAAGCGGAAAGTGAACTAATTGCCGGATATAATACAGAATATTCCGGCATGAGATTTGCTTTATTTTATTTGAGTGAATACGGAATGCTTTTTGCTAATTCACTATTGATTTCGATTCTATTTTTAGGTGGATATTTATCACCATTAGGTCATTATATTTCATCAGGATTCTGGGTTTATTTTGAACAGGCAATTTGGTTATTTATAAAATCGTTCTTTATAATTTTTATTATGATTTGGATAAGAGCAACTTTACCAAGAATGGCTTCGTTTGATTTGCTAAAATTCTCTTGGGCAGTGCTTTTACCGGTTTCGATTTTGAACTTGTTTTTGATGATAATAATAAAATACTTGGGAGGTGTATATGTTTAAGAATATAAAATATACTCTTCTAAGCTTGTTTGTTGTTTTTAAACATTTGTTTAAACGTCCTGTAACGTTAGAATACCCTGAGAAAAAAAGAAAAGTCGGGGAAAAGTTTAGAGGTCTGCCTGTCGTAGAGGGTTGTATAAGATGTGGAACTTGTATAAAAGTTTGTCCTACAAAAGCTATAAAAATAGAAGAAAATGATTTTAAAATTGATTTGAAACGCTGTATTTTCTGCGGTAATTGTGCTTTTTATTGTGGAAAATGTGCGATAAATATGAGTGATAATTATGAGTTAGCAACTCATAACCGTAACGATCTTGAAGTGGTCTATAAAATAGGGGGTGAAAATGAACGGAATCTTTAATCCATTAATTTTTTATCCTGCTGCAATTTTAATGATAGTTTTTGCGCTATTAACATTGAAGTTTAAAAACATTTTTTACTCGTTAATTTCTGCAATTATGTTGTTTTTTATTGTAGGTCTATTATTCTATGTTTTAGGCTCAGAATATAATGCTGTTGTTCAAATTGCCATATACGGAGTTGCAGTTCCGATAATTTTAGGACTTGCGATAATGTTTACAGATTTGAAGAAAGATTCAGAATCAGTGGGAAAAATTTCGGGTATAAAATTCTTTGCTATTTTATTTGGTGGCGTTTTTGTACTTGCTGTTTTTTATCTCATTTTAACCTCACTTTTGGTTTCTCCGATGGGATTTGATGTTACAGAAGTTGTTGGAAATAGCTCTGTTCAAGTATTAAATGCTTTTGGGCATGGAATTTTTATCAAATATGTATGGGCGTTTGAATTAGTTTCATTAATACTTACGATTACCGTAGTTGGCTTAACTTTACTTGATAAAAGAAGGGAGGATAAATAATGCACGAAATTACGATGTATCATTATCTATTCCTTGGATTAATCCTTTTTGTAATAGGTCTGTTGGGTTCAATGTTATCAAAACATATTATTAAAGTTTTGATTTCGATTGAGTTTATTTTAACAGGTGTGAATATTAATTTTATGACTTTTGCAACATTTTGTGATAACGCAAGTTTAGACGGCTATATAATGACGCTTTTTTATGTCGCAATAGGTGCGGTTGAGTTGGCTGTTGCGCTGTATATTTTTTATCTGATGTACGGTAAAAAAGAGTCAGAAAATATTGATAAATATGGAGATTTATAACTTTGGCAGAGATTTTCTTAAATAATATCTATTTAACTCTTCTACTTCCGCTTTGGATATTTCTGATAATAATGGTTGGAAGATTTTTCTCTGTCTATGTAAATAAATTAATTATTTATGTTTTGACGCTATTTTCTTCTGCTTTTGGATTTTTATTATGTGCAGGTGCTTTGTGGAAGCTTCCTGCTGATAGAATTTTAGATGCAGGATTCCATTTTATTAAAATAAATGATTTTATTATTGATTGCGGAATTCATGTAGATAGAACATCACTTATAATGGCATTGATTCTTTTTGGAATAAGTTTTTTTGTTCAACTCTTTTCTACTTCTTATATGCAAAAAGAGAAAAAGACTTACCGCTTCTATGCCTTGATGAATTTATTTAATTTTTCAATGGCAGGTTTGTTTTTTAGCCCAAATCTTTTCCAAACATATTTCTTCTGGGAGATAGTAGGCGTTGTATCATATTTATTAATAGCTTTTGAATACTTTAAAAAAGAGAAATCAATTGCTTCTAAAAAAGTTTTTTTGATGAACAGAATTGGTGACACGGCTTTATTGGGCGCAATTATTTCTTGTTCATATTTTATGTATTCTTATGCACCTAACAAGGGTTTTGCAACTCTTGCTTTTGTAGATATGAATGCAATCTCTACATTGGTTTATGCATATGCTTCAAACCCTCTTTTTGAAATAATATGCGCTATGTTTATTATCGGAGCGTTGGTCAAATCTGCGCAATTTCCTTTTTATACTTGGTTGCAAGATGCGATGGAAGCAAAACTTCCTGTAAGCGCATTATTACACTCTGCAACTCTTGTTGCGGCAGGCGTATTCTTAACCTTAAGAATGTTGCCGTTCTACACATTAGAGCCAATTATGTTAAAAATTTTAGCAGTAATCGGATTATTAACTGCCTTAATTTGCTCACTTTCTGCTTGTGCACAAACACATCCTAAGAAAACTTTGGCTTATTCAACGTCAGCTCAATTTGGGTTAATGTATTTTGCTATAGGTCTTTTGAATATCAAGGCTGCTTTAGCATTATTTGTAGCACATGCGTTTATAAAATCTCTTTTATTTATTACACTTCCTAAAGAGAATGAAAAATGGAATTATATAAAATTTGTAGCGTTTCTTCTTGGCGGACTTTCGCTATCAGGATTGTTATTATCCGGCATGATTGCAAAAGAATTAATTGCTTCAGATTTAGGAACAGTAGCTACAGTAATATTTTCAATAATTTCATTCTTAACGGCGTTTTATATTATAAGGATTGCTCTTGTTGTTTATGATTCAGCAGGATTGCAAAAAGACAAAAATCCTATTGTTGAAAATTTTGCGATTATTGGTTTGTTAGTTTTGAATGTATTATTTTATATTTATCTTCATAAAACAGCTCAATATACAATTGCAGAACCATTCTGGGTGGCGCTTACGGCTTGGATCTGTGTTTATATTCTTTATGTTAAAAAAGCTTTTTGGAAAGTTCCGATTTTGTATTCTATAACTCATAATGGGTTCTTTTTGGATAAAATTTATACGTTCTTCTGTGAAAAGATTTATTCAGGTTTTGCGAATATATGTAATTTTGTAGATACAAAAATATTTGCAAATTATAAACTTATAATATTCGGTGCTAAATCAAGTGTTAAACTTTCAGAGTTTGTAGAAAATAATATAATGAATGGTTTTGTAAAAGTCCTTACTTTAGGGTTTAAAAAGCTTTCTATGCTTGATTTGAGGGCGCAAAACGGTAATATTCAGAATTATAATATTTATGCATTTATAATAATTACGGTAGTAATTACAAGTTTGATTTTTGCTTATACAGCGATGTTAATATATTTTGGAGGATAAATGGACAGATTAATTTCGATACCTATTTTAATATTTTTACCGATGTTGATGTCGTTTTTGGTTATGTCGCCATTATTTACGAATAATGAAATTGCAATAAGACGCTTTACTAAAGGTTTTTGCGGGCTACATTTTTTATATGCAATTTTGGCATTAATTCTGTTCTCTCCGGCGAACCCATACACAAGTCAAATACATTTCTTTGGTCTGGATTGGATACAATCTTTGGGTGTAAAATTTGAGTTCAGAGTTGATGCAATCAGCCTAATTCTTACTGTCTTAACTTCGTTCGTATTTTTGCTGGCTTCTGTTAGCAGCAAAATGAATATAAGAAAAAATCACAAGTTCTATTATTCAATGTTATTGTTATTAATGTCTGCAATATTAGGCATTTTCACTGCTAATGACATGTTCGTGTTCTTTATGTTCTGGGAATTAGAATTAATCCCTGCATATTTCTTAATTGGGGGTGATTTTACAAGTCCACAGAATGAAGACGCTAAAAAATCTGCCATAAAATTTGTGTTATTCACTTTCTTAGGAAGTATGTTTTTACTTCTTGGAATTTTATTATTACATTATTATAACTATACAGCTTCCGGAACATTATCAGCATCGTTTGCGGATATTTTTGCAACATCAATTCCGCAAAGTATCCAAATGTTTATTGCTGTATGTTTCTTGATTGGCTTTGGAGTTAAGCTTCCTATCATTCCTTTGCATACTTGGCTGCCGGATGCGCATACTAATGCTCCGACTCCTGTTAGTATGATTCTTGCGGGTATTTTATTAAAAACAGGAGCTTATGGTATTTATCGTTTTAATTATGGAATGTTGGAAGATAATTTTGCCTCAATAGCTCCAATCTTAGCAATATTAGCTTTCGTAAATATTATTTATACTGCATTTGTAGCTTATGCACAAAAAGATATAAAAAGAATTGTAGCGTATTCAAGTATTTCTAATATGGGCTTAATTCTTTTAGGTCTTTGTGCTTTTAACCAAATGGGGTTATCAGCATCAGTTTTCCATATGGTAGCTCATGCGCTTGTAACTTGCGGTTTATTTATGATTTGCGGAATTGTGTATTTGAGATGTAAAACAAGAAATCTGGAGTATCTTGGTGGTATTGCAGTTAATATGCCAAGATTGTTGGGCTTTGCAACCTTAATCGTTTTAGCATCAATCGGAATTCCTGTGTTCGCACCATTTATAAGCGAAGTCTTAACTATAATGAGCGCCCTGTTTTCTGATTTAAGTCTTGTAATAAAAGCTATTGCTGTTTTTGCATTACCGCTTTTAATAATAAGTTCTTGTTACATGTTGAAATTTTTACATAATTCTTTCTTTGGAAAACAACTGGAATGTTTTGATAGAATTAATGATATTACTGTTCATGAGTTTGTTGTGCTTGCATCAATAGTTATTGCGCTTGTTATTTTTGGCGTATTCCCTAATGCAATTTTAGGAGTGATACAATGATAAACGATTTATTTAATATATTACTTCCTCAAACTTGTTTGGCTTTATTTATATTAGTTGAGCTTATAATGGCTATGTTTGTTTCAAAAGAAAAACAGGGCTTGGCAAGAATAATTTCTGCAACAGGGGTTTCAATATCAATACTCTTACTTTCGACCGTTCAAGTTGAGCCACAATATTTTGGACTTCGTGGTGCTGTTATGTCTGATAATTATACACAGCTTTTTCATTTCGTAATTCTTTTATGTGGTTTCTTTGTTGTGCTTTTGACAAGAAACCTTTTAGATTCGATAAAGCAAAATGCTTTTGTATTTCAAGCTCTATTATTAACAGCGATTTTTGGAGCAATGAATATTGTAAGTGCTAATGATTTTATAACTTTATTTATTTCTTTAGAACTTTTAAGCTTTCCTACGTACTTTTTAATAGCTTCTTCAAAAGGTTATTTCTCAAAAGAGGCTTCATTTAAATATTTAATTACAAATGCAGTTTCTACCGGAGTTTTTCTATTCGGCGTTTCTTATTTATATGGTTTAACTTCAAGTTTAAATCTGACTGAAATTTATGAAATAATTGCAGAAAAAGAGACTTCGTTATTGTATACATTTTCAGTTGTAATGATAGTTTTAGGTCTGCTTTCTAAGCTATCCATTTACCCCTTTGCGAATTGGGTCGTAGATGTATTTAAAGGTACAGAAACTTCGGTTTTGGCATATTTATCAACGATTCCTAAATTAGCATTATTTGGAATCCTCTGCCGTCTAATGGTATTTCCTTTAGGCGGAAGCTTTGAGCTTACTTTTGTGATAGCTTTCTTGGCGATTGTGACGGCTTTATGGGCGAATACTTATGCGATTCGTGAAAAGAATGTAAAAGTTATTTTAGCGTGCTCATCAGCGGCTAACGCGGCTTATGTAATGCTTGCGGCATCTTTGGTCTCTGTATATAACTTGTCAACTGTAATATTTTATTTGATTTGCTATGTCCTAATGAATATTGGAGCTTTTGCGTTTTTGAATATAACCGAAAACAATGGTATTGGTATGCAAATCGAAGATTTCAAAGGTTTGTTTAATAAAAACAAGGGAATTGCGCTTGCGTATTCAATTGCAATTATTGGTTTAGCTGGTTTTCCGATAACTTCAGGTTTTATTGCTAAAATCTATTTATTCTCAGCAATTGCACATTCAGGTTTGATTTTTATACCATTCTTGATTGTTCTTTTAATGCTTACTGTGGTAGCGTTGTATTATTATTTAAAACTGATTTTACCAATGTTTGAAGTCGTTGATAAAGGACAACTTTTGGAAGCTGTTTATTCACAAAAATTTGTGTTAATGATTACGACAATTGTGACTGTATTAATTGGCGTTTATCCTGAAAAATTAATTGAATTATGTAGGTTTATTGCATACAATATTTAGAGAAAAGGTTTAATGATAGGTGAAAGTATGAAAGCAGCTGAATATTTTAATAACGGATACTCTTGTTCTGAAAGCATGATTAAATGGGCTATTGATGAAGGGCTTGTTTCGGAGGATTTATTACCGGTAGCAACATCTTTTTCAGGCGGAATGGGTGTAGGATGTCTTTGTGGTGCAGTAGCAGGTGCTCAAATGATTTTAGGCGCTCAATTCGGACGTGAAAATAAGGCAGGGAATGAAGTAATTGCTCGAGCCAAAGCGAAAGAATTTGCACAAAAATTTATGGAAAAACATGGTGCAACTTGTTGTAGAGTACTTACTCGAGGTATGGAGTTTTCCGGTCCAAATAGAAAAGCTCATTGTACAAATATGGTTGACGAATGTGAGAATTTAGTTAAAGATTTGTTAAATTCAGAAAATTCAGGTATACTAAAATAGTTATGTTTAACAGAAACGCGTTTAAAAAGAGAATATTATTTGTCGGAATTCCTGATATGGCTTATATCGGGCTCGATGGCTTGCTCATGGCAGGAGTAAACATTGTTGGCGTTCTTGGACCTAAAAAAGATCACAACATGTATTCTGATTTCAAAAATTTCACTCTTTCACGTGGATTAAATTATATTGATTACAATGAATTAGACGAGCCTCAGCTAATTGAAACTATCCAAAGATTGGATGTGGATGTAGCTGTTGTTTGTTCTTTTAACTACAAAATTCCAAAAGTTCTTTTGAATTCAACAAAAGACGGCTTTATAAACGTTCATCCATCGTTACTTCCTAAATATCGTGGCGGAAACCCTTATTCAAGAGTAATCATGAATGGTGAAACCGAGACAGGTGTAACTATTCATTTTATGGATGAAAGCTTTGATACGGGTGATATTATTGCGCAGAAGCCTTATTATATTCATTCAAAAGCAACAATGGGAACTATTTTTAATGAGTTGAACGTTCTTGGTATTGAGTTGTTGTTACAAGTTCTTCAAGCTTATGAGACTCAAGAGTTGCCAAGAATTCCGCAGCCTATCGGAGATTTTATTTCAGGTAAAGGTTTGAGCGAAAGAGATACTTATATTAACTACAATCAAACTGCTGAAGAGATTGAACGCTTTATTAGAGCTCTTAATCCGTTTATTATTGCAAATACAACTTTTAGAGGCAATTTGATGCGTATTATGAAAGCAGAAGTTGCGTCAGATGCATTTTGTATCCCTCATCCGGCAGGGACTGTTGCAAAGATTGAAGACGATAAGTTCTTTATTGCAACGGCTAAAGGTTTGATTGTTCCGACAGTATTACAGTTTGGAAGCTTCTTTATGGGTGATAGCAAAGATTTCATAAGAATAGTTAACCCTAAAATCGGTGAAGAGTTTAAATAGGGGTAAATAGGGGTAGCAGTAAGTAGGTCGGCTTTACTAAGCCGACAACAATGAGATTGTAGGTTGGGTATAACCCAACATTTATCAGTAAGTAGGTCGGTTTTACTAAGCCGACAACAATGAGGGATAATGGACAGATTATATTTTTTAACAGCGGGAGTTCCGCTTAGAGCCGGCACAAAGGGATATGGTAGAGGGTTTGAAATTCACGATGAAATGGGTTTAGACGGGCTTGAATTGGAGTTTGTTCATGGGGTTAGAATTTCTGACAAAAGCAGAGAACAAGTTGCTGATGCTGTTAAAAATTCAGGGAAAATCATAACTGCTCATGCGCCTTTCTATGTGAATTTAAACGCTCGCGAAGAAGAGAAAGTTGAAGCAAGTGCGCAGAGAATTATAGAGACTGCAATGGTTGCAAACGAGCTTGGCGGATATAGTATAACTTTTCACGCAGGTTTTTATTTGAATCAGGATGCAGAGATGGTCTATGAAAAAATCAGAGATCAGATAAAAATTATTACGGATTCTTTAAATAGGGTCGACAATAAGATTTGGATTCGTCCTGAAACGACGGGAAAAGCTACTCAATGGGGTGATTTAAGTGAAATTATCAGACTTTCTAAAGAGTTTGATACGGTGCTTCCTTGTGTAGATTTTTCGCATATCCATGCTCGCTATAACGGCTTTTGGAATACTTATGACGAGTTTGCTTCTATTTTTGAACAGATTGGAAACGAGCTTGGGCAGGTTGCTTTAGATAATTTCCATGCTCATATTGCAGGTATAGAATATACAGCAAAAGGTGAAAAGAAACATTTGAACCTTGAAGAATCTGATTTTAACTACAAAGATTTGCTGAAAGCGTTTAAAGACTTTGGCGTAAAAGGCGCAGTTGTTTGTGAAAGTCCTAATATCGAAGACGATGCAAAGTTGCTAAAGGACTACTATTCAAGTTTATAGATGCAAAATAATTTTGTAAGGCGAATGTAAAAAGATTACTATTTAAGCTTGTAGGGGTAAATACGGGCTGGTAAGACGGTTAGAAAACAAATCCCCACCCCTTGAGGGCGGGGAAGATTTTGCCGAAAA